>JAIEHQ010000177.1 GCA_029065825.1 Alistipes sp. | reverse complement strand
GGGCGACGGGGCGGGACGGCCCCGTTCCGTCGAGCAGACCGATCACCTCGTCGAGCGAGCGGAGCGCATGGACCTCGAGTCCCTCCACTACGGCGGCTTCGGCTCCGTTTTCGGCGGGGACCACCATCCGGCGCAGCCCCTCCTCGCGGGCCTTGACCGCGATGGGCAGGATGCCCCGCACCGGACGCAGCGATCCGTCGAGCGAGAGTTCGCCAGCGAAGAGCGTGTCGGTGACGGATGCCGGGTCGATCTCCTCCATCGCCGCGAGGATCCCGACGGCGATCGGCAGGTCGAAGCCCGAACCCTCCTTGCGCAGATCGGCCGGAGCCAGATTGACCACGACCTTGCGGCCCGACATTTTGCGGCCCGAGTTCTCGAAGGCCGCCCGGATGCGCTGCTCGCTCTCCTTGACGGCGTTGTCGGGCAGGCCGACCAGGTAAAGCCCCAGTCCGCTTCCCGTGAGATTGACCTCGACGGTAACCCGGATGGCATCGATGCCGGCGATTGCGCCTGCGTAGGTTCGGACGAACATGGCCGTGTCTTTTTTATCGGGTTTGCGGCCTCCCTCAGAAGGGGGCCTCTTCGTTCAGATCGGTCGGACGCGTCTGGATTCCGGGGGTAAGGAATTCCTCGGGTACGCCGCCGAAGCCGCCCAGACCGATGTTCGAGTCGCTCGCCACGTCCTCGTACTGTCCCGGCGCGGGGCGGCCTGCGGCCTCGGGCAGCAGCGTCTCGTCCACGTCGGCGAAGCGTGCCTGATCCTTGAGGAAGCGCAGGTTCACGTCCGTGACCGCGCCGTTGCGGTGCTTGGCGATGATGATCTCGGCCATGCCCGCCGTCGGCATTCCGTTCTCGTCCTGGTTGATGCCGTAGTACTCGGGGCGGTGGATGAAAGCCACGATGTCGGCATCCTGCTCGATGGCGCCCGACTCGCGCAGGTCCGAGAGCTGGGGCCGCTTCGAGCCGCCGCGCAGCTCGGTCGAGCGGTTGAGCTGCGAGAGGGCGATGATCGGCACGTTCAGCTCCTTGGCGATGGCCTTGAGCGTCCGCGAGATGAACGACACCTCCTGCTCGCGGTTGCCCTTCGAATCCTGCGTGCCGCCGGTCATGAGCTGGAGGTAGTCGATGATGATGATCTGAATGTCGTTGTGTATCTTGAGCCGCCGCGCTTTCGAGCGGAACTCGAAGACCGATAGCGCCGGGGTGTCGTCGATGTAGAGCGGGGCCGAGCCGAGCGGCTTGGTGGCCGATTCGAGGTGGCGCCACTGTTCGGGCGTGAGTCGTCCGCTCTTGATCTCGTTGCCTGCGATGCCCGTCTCGGCGACGATCAGACGCATCATCAGCTGCACGGAGGACATTTCGAGCGAGAAGAAGGCGACGGGCCGTTCGTGATCGACCGCCATGTTGCGGGCCATCGTCAGCACGAAGGCCGTCTTGCCCATCGAGGGTCGGGCCGCCACGATGATCAGGTCCGAGAGCTGCCAGCCGAGCGTCACGCGGTCGATGGCCATGAATCCGGAGGGCACGCCGTTGAAGGCCGAGGTGTTCTTCGAGGCCTCCTCGATCTGCATCAGCGCCTTCGAGAGCAGGTCCTTGGCCGACTGCACCGAGCGCTTGACGTGGCCTTCGGCCACCTTGAAGATCTCGCTCTCGGCATAGCCGATCAGCTCGGTCACGTCGGTCGATTCGTCGTAGGAGCGGCGCTGGATCTCGGTGGCCGAGCGGATCAGCTCGCGCTGCACGTACTTCTGGGCGATGATCTTGGCGTGGAACTCGACGTTGGCCGCCGAACCCACCTTTTGGGTCAGCTGCGCCAGATACGCCGCGCCGCCCACCTTCTGCAGCTCCTTGCGCACCTTGAGCCGCTCCGTGACGGTGTAGAGGTCGATCGGCTTCAGTTCGGTCGATAGCTCCTCGATGGCCCGGTAGATGGTGCGGTGCTCTTCGGTGTAGAAGGCGTCGGGCGTGATGAACTCCTGCACCGTGATGATGCTGTCCTTTTCGAGCATCAGGGCGCCGAGTACCGCCTCCTCCAGTTCGACGGCCTGGGGAGGCACGTTGCCGGGGGTGTCGGTCAGTGCGGCGAAAGCCTCGCGGTTGCGCGAGGCGGGCGTATATTCTTTGGCCATTTTTACGGTCTTACGATGGATTTTCGATCTTCAAAAATAACAAAATTTCAGCGATATCTCAAAAACGGCGGCGGGATTGTTCTTCCGCGGGGCCGTCTCCCGCCTCTGCGGGAGCTGCGGGCGGGCCATTCTGCCGCCGGGGGATCATCGGTCGAGTCCGAAGCGGTGCTCCGACACGGCGAGTGCCGCGATGCTTATGCGGCAGGAGGGTACGGCTCGCAGGATTGCCTCGGAGCAGGAGAGGAGCGTGGATCCGGTCGTCACCACGTCATCGACCAGCAGCAGGTGGCGGCCGGCCAGAAGCTCCGGCCGCCGGACGGCGAACAGGTCGCGCACGTTCTCCCACCGTTCGGCCGAGGAGCGGGTGGTCTGGCTCGGGTTGTCGCGCCGCCGCTTTACCGCGTTGCGGAGCAGCGGCACCCCGAGCCGCGCGGCGATTCCCTCGGCCGCATATTCGGCCTGGTTGTACCCCCTGCCGGCGAGCCGCCGGGGGTGTAGCGGGATGGGAACGACGCACTCCACGCCGGCATAAAGCCCGCTTTCGGCCAGATGGGAGCCGTACCACAGCCCCAGTTCGCGGGCGGTGCGCCAGCGGCCCCGGTATTTGAGGTCGTGTACGGCGCGTTGCCAGCCGCTTCCGGCGACATACCAGAGAAAGGCCGAGGCCTGCTCGATGGGAAATTCCGCCCGCAGCCGTTCGGCCAGCGGATTGGCAGCCTTGCCGCAGAAGCCGGTCATGGGGGCCGTCGTGCGGCAGACCATGCAGAAGAGGCGGTCCTCCTCGTGCAGTTCCGTCCCGCAGACGGGGCAGCGGGGCGGAAAGAGGAGCGCGCCCAGGTCACTGAGGATCGACATTGCAGCGGATCGTTACGGATTTGTACTCCTTGTACCGGGCATCGCCGCCCATGCGTCCGAGCAGTTCGCGCAGCAGCATGCGCGCGCGGCCGAAGGAGGCTCCCGCCTCGATTTTGAGCAGCACGAGGGCCAGGTACTCGTTCCGGATCCGATCGACGGGCGGCGCGGCGGGGCCGAGCACCCTCCGTCCGAAGCGTTCGCGCAGCAGCGCGGCCAGCGTGTTGGCCGCCCGGCGCACCAGTACCGGATCGCGGTGGTGGAGCGTGAGCCGGACCAGCCGCGCATAGGGCGGGTAGAAGAAGGTCTTGCGCTCGGCCAGCTGGCAGCGGGCCATCGCCTCGTAGTCGCCGGCCACGACCTGCAGCAGCACGGGGTGCTCCGGTTCGGCCGTCTGGATGACCACCGTGCCGGGGGTTTGCCGCCGTCCGGCGCGGCCGGCCACCTGCGTGAGCAGCTGGAAGGCCCGTTCGGCCGAGCGGAAGTCGGGGTCGTTGAGCAGGTTGTCGGCGTTGAGCACCCCGACCAGTTCGACCCCTCCGAAGTCGAAACCCTTGGTTATCATCTGCGTGCCGACCAGTATGTCGGCATCGCCCCGGGCGAACGTTTCGACGATCCGCCGGAAAGCCCCCTCGGAGGTGGCGCTGTCGCGGTCGAGCCGCTCGATGCGGGCCTCGGGGAAGTGGCGGGCGATCTCCTGTTCGATCTTTTCGGTGCCGAATCCCTTCGGTGCAGGCTCCGTGACGCGGCAGCGGGGACACTTCTCGGGGATCGCCTCCGTGTGGCCGCAGTAGTGGCAGACCATCCGCCCGTCGCCCTTGTGGAGCGTGAGGCTCACGTTGCAGCGGGGGCAGCGGGCCGTCCAGCCGCACTCGCGGCATTCGACATAGGGGGCGAAGCCCCGGCGGTTCTGGAAGAGCATCGCCTGCCCGCCGCCGGCGAGGGTCTCGGCCATGCGGTCGAGCAGCAGCTTGTTGAAATGGGTGCGCCGTTCGCCCCGCTTGACGGCCCGCAGCGTGTCGGAGACGAGGATCTGCGGCGGGAGCGAGCCGCCGTAGCGCTCGTCGAGAACGACGCGGCCGTATTTGCCGCCGAGGGCGTTGAGGTAGCTTTCGAGCGAGGGGGTGGCGCTGCCCAGCAGGGTGCGGCAGCCGACGAGGCGGGCCGCCATGACGGCGCAGTCGCGGGCGTTGTATCGGGGGGCGGGTTCGTTCTGCTTGTAGCTCGCGTCGTGCTCCTCGTCCACCACGATCAGCTCCGGACGGTTCATCGGCAGGAAGATCGCCGAGCGTGCCCCGACGATCAGTTCGCCTCCCGCCGAGCGGCGCAGCCGCAGGTAGGTCTCGGTGCGGCGGCGGTCGGTCAGGCGGGAGTGATAGACCACCACGCGGTCGGCGAAGACCGCGCGGAGCCGATCGACCAGCTGGGCCGTCAGCGCGATTTCGGGGACGAGCAGCAAAGCCTGTCCGCCCCGCGCGAGCGTGCGGGCGATCAGGTGCATGTATATTTCGGTCTTGCCCGACCCCGTCGCACCGTGGAGCAGCAGGGCGGTGTGGCTGGCGAATCCTGAGACGATCCCTTCGAAGGCCCGCTGCTGGGCGGGCGAGAGCGGGGGCAGGGGGAAAGATTCGCCGCAGCGTGCGGCGGGAGCGGCGGCCTCGCGTTCGCCGAGCGCGACCAGCCCCTTGCGGGCGAGTGCCGCGAGGGCGGCGCTGTCGGCCCTCAGGACGCTGCGCGGGACCTTCTCGCCGTCGGGTGCCAGGGCCGCCAGCTCCTTCAGCGCCTCCCGCTGCCGGGGGGCACGGCGTTGGAGCCGTTCGAGCAGTGCGGCGCGCCCCTCCGCCTCCAGCGCCTCGCCCGCGAGGGCGGCGAACCGCTCGCGAGCGGGGCGGAACTCGTCGGCCGCGAACTCCTCCTCGCCGCAGCCGCTCGGCTTCATGAGCGAGGGCAGGGCCGCACGCATGATCTCGCCCAGGGTGCAGAGGTAGTAGTCGGCGATCCACTCCCAGAGGGCGCGCTGGCGCTCGTCGAGCAACGGCTCGGGGTAGAGCGTCCGGCCGACGTTCTTGACGGTTCCGCGCTCCGGCTTCCGGTCGTGCAGCCGCCAGACGATGCCCGTGTAGATCTTGCTGCGGCCGAAGGGCACGGCGACGGCCATGCCTTCGTACAGCGTCCGCCCCTCTTCCACTGCGAAGGTGTAGAGAGGTTGGGCCAGCGGTAGAACGATGTCGGCGTAGCGCATGATTGCCAAAGTTACGGATTATTTCCGGAGATAGAACGGCCGGGAGCCTTTCGATCGTATTTTCTTCCCTCCCCGCCGGGCGGAAAAGGGGGGGGGGGTAAAGAAAAAGCGCTCCGTCCCGGGA
>JAIEHQ010000176.1 GCA_029065825.1 Alistipes sp. | reverse complement strand
CCGACTACCGCTGCTGGAGCACCGCTCCGCTCGCGCCATACCTCAACATGGCGAAGCCCTTCACGCAGCTGGGTACAACCTTTCAGTTCACTGTCAGCGTGACTCTGGACGACGGCCGCACCTTCATCCGCACGACTCCGCAGTCGAATGCCGGATGCGGACACTGACATTGCCCCGTCCCCGACAGCGCCCGCCCTCGTCCCCCGCGAGAGCGGGCGCTTTCCCTGACACCCGGCCCCTGCCGCCGGATTATCGCGGCACCGGCATCCGTTTCAGCCGGCAGACCGCCGGGATTTGCTCCCGGCGGTCTCTTTTTGCGCACTTTTTCGTACCTTTGCCGAAAACGAACAGGCAACATGAAACAGTCCCGAATCATCGTCGCCGGGATCGGTCCCGGCAGCGAACAGGACATCACCCCCGCCGTGGTCGAGGCGATCCGCCGGGCGGACACGGTGGTGGGTTACAAATACTACTTCCGCTTCATCGAACGCTACCTCAGCCCCGGAGCCGAGACCATCGACACCGGCATGAAGCGCGAACGCGAACGGGCCGAAGAGGCTTTCCGCCGCGCGGTCGGCGGCCGCACGGTGTGCGTCATCAGCTCGGGCGATGCCGGAATCTACGGCATGGCACCCCTCATCTGGGAGATGAAGCGCGAGCAGGGCAGCGACGTGGAGATCGAAGTGCTGCCCGGCATCAGCGCCTTCCAGAAGGCCGCCTCGCTGCTCGGCGCTCCGATCGGGCACGACCTCTGCATCGTCTCGCTCTCGGACCTGATGACTCCCTGGGAGCTGATCGAGCGCCGCATCCGCGCTGCGGCCTCCGGCGACTTCGTCACGGCGGTTTACAACCCCCGCAGCGAGGGACGCTACTGGCAGCTCCACCGCCTGCAGGAACTTTTCCTCGCCGAGCGGGATGCCTCCACCCCGGTGGGATACGTGCGGCAGGCCGGACGCGACGACGAGCAGATCACGGTCACGACCCTCGGCGAGTTCGACCCCGGGCAGATCGACATGTTCACGGTGGTGGTAATCGGCAACTCGCAATCCTACATCGCCGACGGGCGGATCATCACCCCGCGCGGCTACTACCGCGAACAGAGCGGCGAAGATGCCGGCATCGGGCAGGAGATCATGATCCGCAGCTTCCGCCGTATCGAGAGCGAGCTGCGCGACCCCGATATTCCCCTCGACCGCAAGTGGGCGTTGCTCCACGCGATCCACACCACCGCCGACTTCGAGATGGAGCGGCTGCTCCTTTGCGATGCGGGTGCCGTCGCCGCGCTCTACGGGAAGATCGCGCGCGGCGAGCTGCGCACGATCATTACCGACGTGACGATGGCCGCCTCGGGCATCCGCAAGGGGGCGCTCGAACGGCTGGGCATCGAAGTGAAATGCTACCTGCACGACCCCCGCACGGCCGAACTGGCCTCGGCGAAAGGCATTACCCGCACACAAGCGGGCATCCGCCTGGCCGCCGCAGAGCACCCCGACGCGCTCTACGTCTTCGGCAACGCTCCGACGGCGCTCATGGAGCTGGCGACGCTCATCCGGCGCGGCAAGGCGGCACCGGCGGGCATCGTCGCCGCACCGGTCGGGTTCGTTCACGTCGAAGAGTCGAAACACATGATCAAGCCGTTCCGCTCCATCCCGAAACTGATCGTCGAGGGGCGCAAGGGGGGCAGCAACCTGGCCGCCACGCTGGTCAATGCCATACTCTGCTACAACGATGCCGGGCGACTGCGCCCCGGCCGCGATGTCTGAACAAAACCGCCCTCCATGCAGCAGCAATTTACCGTCATCGGAATGGACGACAGCGCCGCGCCGCGCTTCTCCGAAGAGATACTGACCCTCATCGCCCGCAGCCGGATCTTCTCCGGCGGCCGGAGGCATCGCGACCTGGTCGCCCCGCTGCTTCCGCCGGAGGCGCTCTGGATCGACATTACGGTGCCGCTCGACGAGGTGTTCCGGGCCTATGCGCCGCACCCGAAGATCGTGGTCTTCGCTTCGGGCGACCCCCTCTTCTTCGGCTTCGCGGCGACCCTGCGCCGCCGGCTGCCCGAGGCCCGAATCGCCGTTTACCCCGCCTTCAACTCGCTGCAGATCCTGGCCCACCGGATCGTCATGCCCTACGAGCGGATGCGGATCGTCTCGCTCACGGGCCGCCCCTGGCACGAATTCGACCGGGCGCTGATCGAGGGCTGCCCCCAGATCGGGGTGCTGACCGACCGCACGCACACCCCCGCCGCTATCGCACGCCGCATGCTCGACTACGGCTACGGGGACTACACGATGCACGTCGGCGAACGGCTCGGAGGAGCCTGCGAACGGATCCGCCGCCTGAGCGCCGAGGAGGCTGCCCGAGGGGAGTTCGCCTCCCCCAACTGCCTGATCCTCGAAGGAGCGGGACGAAAACGCCCTTTCGGCATCCCCGACGGACGGTTCGAGCTGCTCGACGGCCGCGCCCGGATGATTACCAAGATGCCCGTGCGGCTCACGGCGCTCAGCCTGCTCGACCTCAACCGGCGGCGGGTCTTCTGGGATGTCGGCTTCTGCACCGGCTCGGTCTCGATCGAGGCCCGGCTTCAGTTTCCCCACCTGCTCGTCCACTCGTTCGAGATCCGTCCCGAGGGCGAGCGGCTCATGCAGACGAACTCGCGCCGCTTCGGCGCCCCCGGCATCGAGACGCACATCGGCGATTTTCTTACCGCCGACCTCGGCGGCATGCCCGCGCCCGATGCCGTTTTCATCGGCGGACACGGCGGCCGGCTCGACGAGATGCTGCAGCGCATAGCCCGGGTGCTGGCTCCCGACGGCGCGGTGGTCTTCAATTCGGTCTCGGAGGAGAGCCTCGCGCTTTTCGAGCGGAGCGCCGAAGCCGCAGGCATGGAGATTACCGGCCGCATCGCGCTCCAGGTGGACCGCCACAACAAGATAGAGATCCTGCGGGCCGAACCCGCACGGGAAGCCGGCGACGGCGGACCCGAACCCCGATAGCCCGCCCGGCAGGCACCACTCCGGCATCGAAAGATGCCCCCGAACCGAAAAAACCAACCAACGATGAATCGAAACGATACAGCCATCCTACTCATCTCGGAGCAGGGACTTCCCGTCGCCCGGGCCATCGCCGCCGAAACGGGCGGCATCCCCGTCCACTCCGCCACCGGCATCGAAGGGACGGAAGCGGTCCCCTCCGTCGCGGCGTTCGCCGCCGACAACTTCGCCGACAAGAAGACACTGATCTTCGTCGGCGCGGTGGGAATCTGCGTGCGGGCCGTAGCCCCCTGCGTGCGGGACAAGCACACCGATCCGGCGGTCGTCTGCGTGGACAGCACGGGCCGCTACGTCGTCCCGATCCTCTCGGGACATGTGGGCGGAGCCAACGAGGCGGCCCGCCGGCTGGCCTCCCTGCTCGGCGCGGAGGCCGTCGTAACGACCCAGAGCGACAACGCCTCGCTCTGGGCGCTCGACACCCTCGCCGCACGCTACGGCTGGCGGCTCGCGGTCGAGGGAACGACCCTCAACGCGGCGATCGCCCGCTTCGTGAACGGACGGCCGACACTGCTGCTGCTCGACACGCGCGACGAAGGGACGCGCCACCTGGAACGCACCTGCCCCGCCCATGTGCGCATCATCTACCGGGCGGAGGAGCTTCCCACGGGCGGCGACGAGCTGCTGATCGCCGTATCGCCGCGCACGGTCCCCTACGACGGTCCCCGGCTCCGCTACGTCCCGCAGGTGCTCCACCTGGGCATCGGCTGCCGCAAGGGATGCGCCCCCGAGGGCATCGCAGCCTTCATCGGGGAGGATCTGCGGCGGCAGGGCTACGACCCTGCGGCGATAGCCTCCCTGGCGACCATCGAACTCAAGCGCGACGAACCCCTTCTGGAGGCGCTCCGCGAAGCCTGGCCCGAGGCCGCGCTGCACATCTACACCGCCGAGCAGCTGGAGGGAATCGAGGTTCCGAACCCCTCGGAGAAGGTGCGCGAGGTCACGGGCGTGGGCGGTGTGGCCGAAAGCGCCGCACGCCGCAGCGCCGGACTGGGACCGCTGGCGGTCGAAAAACGCAAGGGGCAGCTGACCGAAGGCAACGACTTCACCTACGCCGCGGCGCTCGACCTGAAGAGCCTGCGCTGCGGACACATCGAAATCGTGGGTGCCGGTCCGGGCGATCCCGATCTGATCTCGGTGCGGGGCCGCCGCTTCCTCGAGGAGGCCGATCTGATCCTCTACGCCGGCAGCCTCGTCCCGCGCGAGGTAACCGCCTGCGCCAAGACGGGAGCCGTCGTCCGCAGCTCCGCCTCGATGACCCTCGAAGAGCAGTTCGCCCTGATGAAAGAGTCCTACGACCGGGGCGAACTGGTCGTGCGGCTCCACACGGGCGACCCCTGCATCTACGGAGCCATTCAGGAGCAGATGGCCTTCTTCGACCGCTACGGCATGCGCTACCACATCACGCCGGGCATCTCCTCGTTCCTGGCGGCCGCAGCCGAACTGCAGTCTCAGTTCACCATCCCCGAGAAGGTGCAGACCATCATCCTCACGCGGGGCGAGGGACGCACTCCGATGCCCGAGCGCGAACAACTCCGCCTGCTCGCCCGCTCGCAGAGCACCATGTGCATCTTCCTGAGCGCCGGCGTGGCCGATCAGGTGCAGCGCGAGCTGCTGGAGCACTACCCGCCCCAAACGCCGGTGGCCGTCTGCCACCACCTCACGTGGCCCGACCAGCGCATCTGGCGGGGCGAACTGCAGCACCTGGCCGAAATAGTCAGGGAAAACAAACTGACGCTCACGACGATGATCGTCGTCGGCGAGGCGATCGACAACCGCAAGGGACTCTCGCGGCTCTACTCGAGCCACTTCAAACACCTCTTCCGCCCATGATCCTCATCCTGGGCGGCACGACCGAGGGCCGCATCGCCGTCGCGACCGCAGCGGAGGGGTGCGGCCCCTACTTCTACGCGACGCGAGGCACGCAGCAGCGCATCGAGCTGCCGCACGGCGAGCGGCTCACGGGTGCGCTGGACACCGCCGCGATGGAGGCCTTCTGCCGCTCGCACGGAATCCGGCTGCTCGTCGATGCGGGACACCCCTTCGCCGAGGAGCTGCACCGCACCGTCGCCGCCGTCGCCCGCACGCTGGAGATTCCCGCCCTGCGGCTCGAACGGCAGTTCCCCGCAGCCGAACGGGACAACGCGACGCTCGTCCGCTGCGCCGATTACGACGAAGCCATGCGCCAGCTCGAACGGCACGGCATCCGCCGGCTGCTCGCCCTCACAGGGGTGCAGACCATCGGCCGGCTGCGCCCCTACTGGAGCCGCCACCCGCATACCCTCTTCCGCATACTGGACCGTCCCGAATCGCGGGAGCTGGCCGCCGCGCAGGGCTTTCCCGCCGAACGGCTGCTCTTCTTCCACGAGGGCGACGACGAACGGGAACTGCTGGAGCGCCTCCGCCCCGATGCCGTGCTGACCAAGGAGAGCGGCGAATCGGGCTACTTCTCCCGCAAGGCGGCGGCCGCACGCGAAGCAGGCATTCCGCTCTTCGTCGTGCAGCGTCCCGCACTCCCTCCCGGACTGGAACCCGTCGCAGGCGGCGAAGCATTGCGCCGCCGCATCGAGGAGCTGCTGCCGGGCTACTACCCGCTGCGCAGCGGCTACACCACCGGCACCTGTGCGACAGCCGCCACACACGCCGCCCTCGAACTGCTCCGCTGCGGCACCCTGCCGGAGCACGTTTTCCTGCGGCTCCCCTGCGGCATCGAAGCCCGCCTGCCCGTCGAGCAGGGGGACTCGGGCGAGGGATGGGCCTCGGCCTCGGTCCGCAAGGAGGCGGGCGACGATCCCGATGCCACCAACCACTGCCTCATCACGGTCCGCATCGCCCCCAACAGCGCCGGCGAGGTGCGCTTCTTTCGGGGCGAGGGGGTCGGTCGCGTCACACTGCCGGGCCTCGGCATCCCCGTCGGCGAACCGGCCGTGAACGCCACCCCGCGCCGCATGATCCGCGAGGCGGTCGCCGCAAGCGGACTGCCGGGAGCCGATGTTACCCTCAGCGTGGCCGGAGGCGAAGAACTGGCCGCCCGGACCTTCAACCCCAAGCTGGGCATCGTGGGCGGCATCTCGATCATCGGCACCTCGGGCATCGTGCGCCCCTTCTCGAACGAAGCGTTCGTCGCCTCGATCCGCAAGGAGATCGAGGTGGCCCGGGCCACAGGCTGCCCGCGGCTGGTCATCAACTCGGGAGCCAAAAGCGAATCCTACGTCCGGCGCGAATTTCCCGGCCTGCCGCCCCAGGCTTTCGTCCACTACGGCAACTTCATCGGCGAGACGCTCGCGGCGGCGGCCGACTGCGGCTTCCGCGAGGTCACGATGGGCATCATGCTCGGCAAGGCGGTCAAGCTGGCCGAGGGCCATCTGGATACCCACAGCCGCAAGGTGGTCATGAACCGGGAGTTTCTCGCAGCGCTCGCCGCACGCAGCGGCTGCACGGAGACTGCAGCCGAAGCCATCGGCCGCATAACGCTCGCCCGCGAACTGTGGGAGCGGCTCGCGCCCGACGACCTCGACCGCCTCATGCCGGCGCTGCTGGCCGAATGCCGCCGCCACTGCGCCCCGCTGCTGCGGGGCGGCCACCTCTCGCTGCTGCTGATCTCGGAGGAGGGGCGCATCGCCTGCCGCACGGAGGAGTAGAAAAAGCCGGAGCGGGCATACCCGCCCCGGCGGCCTGTCGCGGCAGCACCAGAGGCGGGTGCCGCGAAAAAAAGCGGAGCCTCCTTCTCGAGGCTCCGTTCCTACCGGTTTCTTATCAGCTGGAATTTGACCCCCGCCGAAAAATAGACGATGTCGGACAATGCGAGGGTGCGGTTGCCGCACTTGGCGATCAGATCGAGGTCGCTCACGCTCAGCTCGTAGAAGAGCGTGACATGGCGCAGGGCATTCCCCTCCCGGAGGTAGTAGGTCAGCCGCTGTCCGACACACAGATGCAGCCGCATGCGCGAGGTAAAGCCGTAGTAGCGGCTCGTGGGATAGCGGTCGGGCTCGCGCACCCAGTAATCCTCGCCCGAGATGAAATTCATGTAGATGCCGCAGGTAAAGGGTTCGACGGCCAGCCGCCGGCTGCAACGGATGCTCCAGGGGATGTAGTTCTGCTTGAGCGTGAAGGTCGCGTGAAACTTGTCGGAGTAGTTGTGCGGCACGAAGCCCACCAGCGCATCGGTCTCCCAGCGGCATTTGCGGCCGTAGTCCCATCCGGCACCGAACGACAGGAATCCCATGCCGCCGGCATATTGCACCTTGAGGTGGGTCGGCACGATGCGCTCCACCCCCTGATAACCGACATGCTCGCGCCGGTCGAGCCGGCGGCTCCGCTCCGGGGCGACACGGCAACTGTCGCACCCCTGCGCCCGGCACTCGCCGCCGGAGAGCAGAGCGCCCAGCAGCCACAGGAGCAGCAGCACCCCGCCTCTAAAATTCGACCCGCTCGCAATCATAACCCGTTTCGTTTATGGTAAACACCAGATAGGAACGCTTCTGGATGTTGTCGCACATGTAGTAGCTTACCCCGTCGCCGAAAATATCCTCCACGAGAAAACGGTGGCCGTGGCCGTGCACGCAGAACTCCAGCCCCGGGAACTCCCAGAGGCGGCTCTGGAAATAGGGGGCCACACCGTTGTCGAACTGGTCGGAATAGGGCTGTGCGTGCATGGCGACGACCGTCCTTTCGGCCTCGGCCGGATAGCGGGTCAGCTGGCTCCCGATGAAATCGAAATCGGGAACCGACTGCGAACGGTCGAACTCCAGCGAATTGGTGTTCAGGCAGACCATGCGCACGTTGCCGGCCGTAAAGGCGAAGTCCACAGGCCCGAAGATCTCGCGGAAGATCCGCTCCCCCGTGGCGAGGCAGTCGTGGTTGCCGATCAGCACCACGTAAGGCACGTGCAGGCGTTCGAGCAGATCGCGCTGCCGCTCGAATTCGGCACGCATGCCGAAATCGGCCAGGTCGCCCGCATGGAGCACGAAATCCAGATCGCTCCGCTCGTTGAGCGCCGCCACCGCATCGCGCGTCTCGTCGTACCAGCGCTGGGTGTCGCTCAACACGGCGAAGCGCAGCGTCCGCCGCCCGGCACACGCCTGCTCGATGCGGGCGATGTTGCGGGCGTTGATTCCCCGGGCACCCCGGATGCGGGTGTCATAGGGATGGTACTCCACCTGGCAGCCGGCCGTCGCCAGCGCCGTCATGAGCAATATTATTATTCTGTATATCATCGTCTTGATTCATCTGATCCGAATGGGGGGGGGTGTTGCGCAGGAGCGCTCCCGCCCGGTATTCCGAGGGCGATACGCCGACATACTGCTTGAAATATTTCCCGAAGAAGGACTGCGACGAGAAGTTCAGCAGCGAGGCGATCTCCTTGATGCTGACCGCAGGATCGCGCAGCAGCTGTTTGGCATCGGTCACAACCGAGCGGATGATCCACTGCAGGGCCGACTGCCCCGACTTCTCCTTGATGAGCGACGAGAAGTAGCGGGGCGTGAGGTACTGTTCCTGGGCATAGAAAGTCACCTCGCGCTCCTTGCGGTGGTTGTGGTAGAGCGAGATGATGAACTTCTGGAAAATGCGCTCCTTGCGGTCGTTCGAAACGGGCTGCAGAGGGTTGCCCGCCAGATATATGTCCAGAATGTCGTAGCAGAGGATGCGGAACAGGAGCAGCAGCTGCTCGTGGTAGATTGTCCTGCGTGCGGGCGACAGCTCTTCCGTCTCTTTCTCGCGCACCTTGCGCCGCAGCGTCTCGACGGAGCGTTCGATGCGGGCGCGCTGCCCGTCGCTGAGCGAAATGCAGGGATGCTCGTGCAGGTAAAGTCCCCAGCGCGGATTGACCTTCTCGTTGTTCTCCTGCAGAAAGCCCATGTCGATGACGATCATTTCGCCCCACAGGTCGGCGCTCCTGCGGACCACCTGCACGCGGGAGGAGGGGAAGTAAAAGTACATGTCGCCCGTGCCGATGCGGTAGGGCTTCTCATCGAGCAGAATATCCGCATCCCCCTCCCGGCAGAAGAAGATTCCGCACAACTCCTGCTCCGAGACGACGATCTTTTCATGCTTCGGCAGGGAGGAGGAGCGAATCGTGATGATCTCTATGGGTTGCATGAACGCCGCATTTTGATTAGTAGCGACAAATTAACGGATTTCCGGATAAAACGACAACCGTTTCGCACCGTTTCGAGCGAAAAACCGACACATCGAACACCCTTTTCTCGATTTGGAAGCCTCCGCCGCAGGCACCGTGCGGCACCACCCTCCCCCGACGGGCGGGATGCGCCCTATCCTCATCGGCTCTTTCCCTGGTCCGCGACCTGCCGCATCAGGCGGCGGATCAGCGCAGGATCGCCCAGAAAGTAATCCCTGACCAGCCGCAGCCCCTCGTCGAACTCAAAGACATAGGGAACGGCCGTCGGCAGGTTCAGCTCGGCGATCGCCTCGTCGGAGATCCCCTTCAGGTGCTTGACCACGCCGCGCAGGCTGTTGCCGTGCGCCACCACCAGCAGGTCGTCGTAGCGACGCAGGTCGGGCATCACGGCACACTGCCAGTAGGGCAGCACGCGGCGCACGGTCTGCGCGAGCGACTCGGTGCGGGGCAGTGCGCCGTCAGGCACGTCGGCATAGCGGGGATCGAAACGCGGATTGCGGGGATCGTCCTCGCTGAGCGGAGCAGGAGCCGTATCGTAGCCGCGCCGCCAGAGGCGCACCTGCTCCTCTCCGTAGCGGGCGGCTGTCTCGCTCTTGTCGAGTCCCTGCAGCATTCCGTAGTGTTTTTCGTTGAGCCGCCAGCTCTTTTCGACAGGGATCCACATCCTGTCGAGCCGGTCGAGCACGCAGTCCAGGGTTCGGACCGCCCGCCGGAGCAGGGATACATGCGCCTTGCCGATGCGGAAACCCTCGCTGCGGAGCTGATCGCCCGCACGCAGCGCCTCCTCGATGCCCCGGGGTGTCAGATCGACATCGGTCCATCCCGTAAAACGATTTTCCCTGTTCCAGAGGCTCTCGCCGTGCCGCAGCAATACGATTCTTTTCATACGTTCCCGTTTTTTGGGAACGCAGCTTCACGAACCGTGCCGGGCCGGCTCCTACTCGGAAAAAGCTCCGGACGAGGGCCGCCGCACGACCAGCAGCGAAAAATAGGGAAATTCGCGCCGGAGGATCTCCCCGGGCGAATCGGTCACGAACTGCCGGTCGGTGCCGACATTCTCGAAATAGCGCCACTCGAACTCCCCGCCCCGGGCGACCGCCTCGCGGACCGCCTCGCGGCTCTGCGAGAGCTTCATCACCACCGTCGTATGCTCCCCGGGCGAGGCACGCAGCTCGGCGGCCGTCGCAACCGAGGGGGGCACCCGCAGCGACTCTCCGCCCGTGACCAGATG
>JAIEHQ010000175.1 GCA_029065825.1 Alistipes sp. | reverse complement strand
ACCCTGCACAGCATCCGCCCGACACGCCCCCTCCCCCTCGGGACGCGCACGCCCGCCGCAGGACAACTGCTGAAAAAAGCCCCGACCGCACCGGCGATCCCGAAAAAATAGTATTTTTGCGCGGAAATCCTCTTCTCAGAAACCCACAAACACGATGCACTGGTTCACGGATCTCTTCATACAGCACTCGGCCATCCAGGCCGTCGTGGTACTCTCGCTGATCTCGGTCATCGGCATGGCCCTGGGCAAAATCAAGCTGCTGGGCATCTCGCTCGGCGTGACCTTCGTCTTCTTCGTCGGCATCGCCGCCGGCCACTTCGGCCTCACGATCGACCCCGCGATGCTCGCCTTCGCCGAGAGTTTCGGACTGATACTTTTCGTCTATGCACTCGGTCTGCAGGTGGGGCCCGGTTTCTTCAGCTCGCTCCGCTCGGGCGGCATCCGGCTGGTCTCGCTGGCGACGCTCGTGGTGGCGATCGGCTCGCTGCTGGCCGTCGGCCTCAGCCTCGCGACCCGCGTGCCGATGAGCGACATGGCCGGCATTCTCTGCGGTGCGACGACCAACACCCCGGCGCTCGGTGCCGCACAGCAGATGCTCTCGCAGATGCAGATCGACAGCAACAACGCCACCCTGGGCTGCGCACTGACCTACCCGCTGGGCGTGGTAGGCGTCATTCTGGGAATCATCGCCGTCCGCAAACTGTTCGCCCGGCCGGCGGACATTCCGCGTCCCGATGCCGAGCACCGCAACAACGTCTTCATCGTCGAGTTCAAGGTTACCAATCCCGGCATCGCAGGACGCAGCATCCGCGAAGTGGCCCAGTGCAGCCACCTCCACTTCGTCATCTCCCGCCTCTGGCGCGCGGGAAGGGTCTCGATCCCCACCTCCGATTCGGCGCTCGAAGCCGGCGATCTGGTACTCGTGATCGCCTCGCCCGACGACGTGCAGGCGCTCGGACAGCTCTTCGGGGAGCAGATACAGAAAGACTGGAACACCCGGGACATCGACTGGAACGCGGTCGATAGCCAGCTCAGTTCGCAATCGATCGTCGTCACGCGTCCCGAGATCAACGGCCGCAGACTCAGTTCGCTGCGCCTGCGGAACCTCTACGGCATCAACATCAGCCGCGTACACCGCTCGGGCGTACAGCTGCTCGCCACGCCCGACCTGATGCTGCAACTGGGCGACAGCCTCACGGTGGTCGGCGAGGAGCAGGCCATCCGCAACGTCGAGAAGATTCTGGGAAACGCCGTCAAACGGCTCGACGAACCCAACCTGATTCCCGTCTTCATCGGGCTGATCCTGGGCCTGCTGCTCGGCAGCATTCCGCTCGCGGTGCCGGGCATCGGACTGCCCGTGAAACTGGGGCTGGCCGGCGGACCGATCATCCTGGGCATCCTCATCGGCACGTTCGGTCCCCGCATCCACATCGTGACCTACACCACCTTGAGCGCCAACCTGATGCTGCGCGCACTCGGTCTCTCGCTCTACCTCGCCTGCCTGGGCCTCGACGCAGGTGCGCACTTCGTGGAGACCATCATGCGTCCCGAAGGAATGCTGTGGGTGGCGCTGGGCTTCCTCATCACGTTCCTCCCGATCGTCGCGGTGGCCCTCATCGCCCTGCGCCTGTTCCGCATCGACTTCGGCCGCGTGGCGGGCATCATGTGCGGCAGCATGGCCAACCCGATGGCGCTCAACTACGCCAACGACACCATCCCGGGCGACCATCCCGCAGTAGCCTACGCAACGGTCTATCCCGTCTGCATGTTCCTGCGGGTCATCATCATCCAGCTGCTGCTGATGTGCTTTCTCTAAAGCGGGGGAAGCGTGACGAAACGAACGATCTCCCCCTCGAAATTGGGGGTAAAGATGCCGCGTCCCATCCCTTCGCGGATCTCGCACAAGGTCCAGAAACGTCCTCCGTCCAGTTCGGCGCTCGGACGCACGGGACCGTCGTACACCGCACGATAGACATACACCAGCTCTCGCTCGCACTCCGACTCGAACGGGTAGGTCATCACGTGCTCCGGCTCCAGCGCATCCAGCCCCAGCTCCTCGCGGGTCTCGCGCCGCAGCGCCTCCCCGACCGACTCGCCCCAATCGACATGGCCGCCGACGGCCGTATCCCAGCGTCCGGGCTGAATCCGTTTCCAGAGCGGCCGCTTCTGCAGGTAGAGCCTCCCGGCCGAATCGAACAGGTGGAGGTGCACTACCGGATGGAGCGGTTTGCTTCCGTCGTGGCACGCACCCCGCGTCGCGCTGCCGATCACTCTGCCGGCCGCATCGACCACCGGAAGCAGCTCCTTGTCATTATCGCACAAATGATTCATCGCATGTTATTTTCGAGCCGTCCGAACCGACGGCAATAGATCACGAACAGCACGAAGCCTCCGAAAGCGAGCAACGCCCCGGGCAGAGCCGTATAGCGGGGGGCCAGTCCGCAATCGATCGTAAGACCGCCGCACCAGGCCCCCAACGCATTGCCCAGATTGAAGGCGATCTGTATCGAAGCCGCGCCGAGCATCTCTCCGCCGGGGGAATTCTCCAGAATCAGCAGCTGCTGAGGCGAGGAGACCCCGAAGAGCGCAGCGGTCGTACAGAACAGCAGGACGAAAGCCGCCCATCCGCAGTCCGCCGCAAACAGCAGCGCGAGCAGCAGCAGACAGAGCGCCCCCTGAATGAAGCGGGCGGTCCGCTCGGGTGTGAAACGGTCGGCGCAGCGGCCTCCCGCAAGGTTTCCGGCAAACATGCCGAGCCCCGCCACGAACATCACGCCGGCCAACGCATCCTCGCCCGGCACAGCCGAGCGGCTCATCACGGGCATGACATAACTGTACCAGCAGAAGACACCCGCATTGGCCAGCAGCGTCGCGCCCAGAATCAGCCAGGGAGCGGACGAGGTCAGGAACCGGAACTGTCCCCTCAGGCCGTTATCCGGCAAGGCCGGAAGCCGGGGCACCCAGCAGGCGACGAAAACCGCAGCGGCGATGCCCGCCCCGCCCGCCAGGACGAAGGCCCAGCGCCACGAAAGAATATTTCCCAGAAAAGTGCCCAGCGGCACACAGAAAAGATTGGCGACGGTCATCCCGAGGATCATGATCGAGACCGCCTCGGTCCGTCGTCCCGGTTCGGCCACGCGCTCCGCCACGATCGACCCCACGCCGAAAAAGGCCCCATGCGGCAGTCCGGCGACGAAGCGCGACGCTGCCAGCATTCCATAATCCGGAGCGAGCGCCGCCAGCAGGTTGCCTGCGGCGATGACAGCCGCCAAAGCGAGCAGGATGCTTTTGAGTCCCCGCCGCCGGGCGACGACCACCGTGAGGGGAGCGCCGACGCAGACTCCGACGGCATAGACGGAGATCAGGCTACCGGCCCGGGGGATCGAAATACCCAGATCGAGCGCCACGTCGGGCAGAATCCCCATCATCACGAATTCGGCCACACCGAGCGCCAGCGTACCCAAAGCCAGGGCTGTCAGACTCTTTTTCATCGTCGGTTACCGCACGTCACGCAGGATCAATAGCCCAGTTCGTGCATCCATTCGAGAATATCGGGCGTAAGCCGGTCGTCGCGATCGACCCATGTCCCCCGCTGGATGAGCTGTCTCTTGTACTCCTCGATGCGGCGCGTGATCGGGAAGTCGGGCTTGGCCAGTCCGCTCTTCCGCTCCCGTTCGGAGGGACGGATCCTGCGGTCGAAGACCTCCCGGAGCAGCGGACGACGCGCCCCCTCCCACGAGAAGTTCTCCAGGAAACGATCCTGCGTCTCGGGAATCATGTTCATCGGATATACATGCCACTCGGGCTGGTTGCGGTAAGTGATACCCACCACCGCATTGTCCTCGATATCGTAAGAGGCCGACCCCGCCTGCAGCACCAGCAGGCTCCCCGGCTCGGAAGCCCCGTCCTCCTGCATATAATAGAGCGTCTGCACGTTGCCGTCCACATCGTTGCGGTAGATCTTGTTATCGCGGAAGTAGGCCGTGATGAGCTTCCCGGCCACCTGGTTGTAGCACATCGTATCGAGCCGGCTCGTCATCAGCGGAGAACCCTCGAATTCGGCCCGGTCGATTTGCGCGTCGCGCAGATAAATCTTCATCTGATCGGAGGTAATCTGATTCTGCTGGTTCCACATCACGGGATCGATATAGAGCAGAACGGTCGAATCGGTCGAAACCGACACCAGCGAATCGCACACGGCCTGAAAATCGCTGCGATAGATCTTCACGCGACGATACCCCTTGACGATGCGGCGGATCGAGTCGGTCTGCACGGCGGCATTCTCTCCGTCCGCCACGCCCGGAGCGAGCGAGTCCCTGCGCAGGGTGTCGCGCGGCGAAGCGGCCGTCGTTACCGAATCCCGCACCGAATCCGGAGCGAAGATGCGCAGCGAGTCGGCCCGCAGCGCATCGAGCGCCGAGGCGGGCTTTCTGCCCCGCGCCACCGCCCGCTCGACACGCGCCCGTTTCCTGGCCCACGCCCGGGCCGCACGACGCATGCGCTGCTCCTCCATCCGACGCTCCTGCATCTCCTCCCGCTGTTTCTGGGCATCGAGGCGGGCCGTCGCACGGGCCTGACGCGCACGGGCGATTTCGGCGAGTTTCTGCTTCCGGGCCGCAACCTCCGCAGCCTTCCGGGCGGCCTGCACGCTGTCGGCCCGGGCCTTGGCCTCCTCCGGCGTAAGTTCCCGGGCGAACGAAGCAAGGGAATCCGTCGCCGGAACATCCGCCTCAGGCGACAGGGCTGCCGACGCGTCGGCACGCACGGTCGTGTCCGCCTCATCCGTCTGCGGCATCGGCTCCTCCTGGCCGGCAGCACGGTTCCCCGCATGCGGAACGTCCGCGACAGGCCGAATCCCCCCGCGCAAATCGCGCTCCGGCGCAGCAGGTGCCTCGGGCCGCATCTCCCCCGAACGGGGATCGACCCCGCGCTCCGCCGCCCCCTCTTCGGCCGAACGTCGCGCAAGCAGCGAATCGCGCCGCATTCTGCGCGCCTGCAATGCCGCATCGCGGCCGAGCGAATCGCGCAACGGAGCCTCTGCCCCCCGCACGAGCGTACTATCGGCCGGAACCTCCTGCCCGACGGAGTCGTCCGGCTCCTCCCGGGGCGTGACGATCGTGTGCAGCGACACCGTATCGGCACGCATGTAGAGCGTATCGCCCTGACTCGTATCGTAGCCGACGAGCGAAGGACGCTGCGTGAGCAGCGCATCGCCCGGCTCCTTCCAATATTCGCCGTAGTCGCCGAAAGCGAGCACTTTGTGGTCCGTGTCGTCGATCTGGATATTGCGGTAGAGGCGGGCATGCCCCCGCTCGCGGTAGTAGTAGAGGCTGTCGCTCCACAGCTCCTGACGGTCGGTCAGCACGTAAGCGCTACGCGTCAGTGCGTAGAGCGCACGCGCCTTTTCGTAGCGCCCCCGGTCGGCATAGATATAGTCCCCCTCGCGGTTCCAGATATTGGTCCGGTCGAAGAAATAGGCCTGGTCGGTGTTCATGTCGTAAAGCACCGAATCGCCCCGCAGTTCGTAATTCTCGCTGCGCATCTGCACCCGATCGACGCAGACCACCCGGCTGCTGTCGGCATAGTAGTAGCCGCGCATCGACTCGAGGTGGCTGTCGCGGTTGGTCACGATGCCGCCGTCGGAGAAGCGGCCCACGTTATCCAGCGTGTTGAAAACAAAGTTGTAGGTGTAGAGCGTCGCCTCGCCATCGACCACCTTGACCAGATCGGAGTGGACCAGCGCCTGGTTCAACTCGCCGTTGTACTCAGCACGGTCGCCGTAGATGTAGGTGGTGTTCTTGTTGATGAGCACGTTGCCGAAGCATTCGAAGCGCATGTCGCTGTAGCGTATCGCGCTGTCGCAGGTAATGACCGTGCCGTTGTGCTGCGCGGCGAAATGGCCCACCAGACACATGGCCGTCGTGTCGCCGAAAGGGATGGTGTGGCCCCGGTCGGAGGTAAAATCGACCGCCACCTTGCGGGGCTCCTCCTTCCCGGCCGCCGGCGAAGGCGCGACCTGGCCGGTAACGCCCGCCGCAGCCGCCTCGCCCGCCGGCACCATCGGCCGGCCGCCGGCAAAAACGATGCCGGCAGCGGCTCCCGCCACCAGCAATCCGGTGCATAAATCACGCAGTCGCCTCCGCATCGGAATCTCCCGTTTTTATTTGAACCAGTTCTTGTTGTCGAAATCCTCGTAACGGAACTCGGGATCGACATAGACATACATGCCCTCGATCTTCTTGTCGAGCCACTCCCGGAACACGCGCTCGCGCTTGGCGTTCAGGGCCAGCTGCTCCACACGAATGTAGTCCTGCTCAAGCGAGGCCTTGTGTGCGGGAATGATGCGCACGAGCTTCACCACCTTGCTCAGCTTGTTGCCCATCGCATCCTCCGACTGGAAAGCGTCCGAGATCTCGCCCGGCTTGAGCCGGCGCAGCGCGTTGTAGTCGTCCAGGCTCTTGCCGTTGCGCCCGAAGTCCTCCCGCAGGAAGCTGGTCTCGGTAAAACGGGCATCGTAATAGTGTCCCTCCTCCAGCAGGTCGTGGTTGGTAACGATACCGCCGTTCATTTTCGAATGGGCATCGTCCGAGAACCGGAGCGCCGCCTCTTCGAATGTGAGCGAATCCTTGCGGATCAGCCGGACGATGCTGTCGAGCATCCGCGCAGGCTGCATCTCCTCCTCGACCGTATAGTCGGGCCGCAGCACGATGTGCCGCGCACGGTAGATGCGCCCCTTGCGATCGACCAGCTGGATGAGGTGGAAGCCGTATTTGGTCTCGACGACCTCCGACACCTGGCCGGGACGCAGTTCGCCGAGCGCATCGGCGAACGGACGCACGAATCCGTCGAGCGGCTGCGGATCGAGCATCCCGCCGCTGATGGCCGCAGCGTCGATCGAATACATGCGCGCCATCACGTCGAAACGGGCCTGCCCCGTGATGATCCGCTCGCGCATGTCGAGCAGCCGCTCCTTGGTGCGCTGCCGGGCCTCGGTCCGCGAAAAGGGGAACTTCGTGATCTGCGCATAGACATACTGGTCGGCGATGGTGGGCAGGCTGTCCTTGTCGATGCGGCGGTAGTAGCGCTCCACCTCGCCGGGGATCACCTTGACCCGGCTGACGACCGTTCCCTGCATCGCCTGGGCGTAGGCCTGCTCCTCGAACCGGCGGCGATACATTTCGCGCACGTGGAAGATAGGCATGTTCTGCCGCTTCTCCAGCGCCGCGATCGAACCCGCGTCGTCGATGAGCGCCTGCAAGTAGGACTCCACGCGCTGGGATATCTCCGAGAAACTGACATCGACCGAGTCGATGAAAGCCTGGTTGAAGAGGAGCTTCTGCGTGAGCAGCAGCTCGAGCGCCTCGCTGCGGGCATCGCGGTCGGAGGTATAGCCCTGCTCGCGCCGCTGCGCCGCCAGTTCGCCGGCATAATCGTCCACTTCGGACAAAAGAATCGAAGAGCCGCCGACCACCGCGACCACGCGGTCGAGCATGACCCGCTGCGGTGCGGCCGCACCTGCCGGCACGCCCAGCCCCAGCAGGGCGCAACACAATATGATCTTTCTTATCATCGTCTATCTGTTTTCGTCGTTATACACCGTCGCACCGCCCTCCGCGAGCGCCCGTTCGTAAAGCTCCTCGTCGTAGCTGCGGATGATATCGTTCTGCCGCTGATTGGACAGAATGCGGCGGATGGTCTGCCCCACGCGGTCGAGCGGAAGCACGTCGCCCGGATGCAGCACCTCCGTGATCTCGAAATAGTATCCCGAACGGCTGTCGTTCATCTGCTGCACCCGGCCGGGCACCAGCAGCGCATCGTAATTGCGGCTGTGCAGCACGGGCAGGTAGCTCAGAAATTCGGTAAAGGTTACCCACGAGGAGGTAAAGTCATCGAGCGTGAAGTTGTTCTTCCGGCAGAGGTCGGCGAAATCCTGAGCCGCCGATGCGGAGCCGCGGGACATCATCCGCAGGAGCTTCGCGGCCTGCCGGTTTCCCGAATCGAACCGCACGACCCGCCCCTTGACCAGCGTCTGCGGGGCCTTGAATTCGGAGGCGTGGGCGGCGTAGTAGGCCGACACCTGCTCGTCGGTCACCAGCGTATCGAGCCGGCTATCGACCAGATGCTGCTCCAGCTTGCGGATCAGCAGCGACTCCCGATAGGCCTCGACCAGCGAGTCTATATCCCGCTCCGAGCCGGAAAAGAGCTGCTCGGCCTCCTGCAGCTTGAGCTGTTTGCGCACCCATTTGGCCACGTAACGCTCCATGAAAGCCGCGCTGTCGGCACCGCTCATGCCCCGGGGCAGCGCCTCGCGCACCTCGCGCAGATGCAGCTTGCGCCCGGCGGCTTCGGCCAGCACGCGGCCTCCGCCCGGCACCCGGGATATGTCCTGACAACCGACCGCCGACAGCGCCAATACCGCTGCGACGACCGCACTTTTGATCCGAAAACTAATCATCTCCAAGGCACAAAGATAGACTTTTTACCCGAACTAACGCATCGATTCCGGCGAATATTACGCGGCCGGCTCTTTTTTCTCCCGCCGCGCCGCGCGGGACAACCGATGGCAGATCAGCGCGCCCGAAAGCAGGAAAAGGAGCAGAACCGCCGCATAGACCGCCCAGTAGAGCGTTCCGCCGCCCAGCAGCGAACGCAGGGTCACATCGTCCCAGCCGACGATGATGAGCAGGAAGGCGAGTCCGTTATTGAGGGCATGCAGCAGAATCGTGGAGAAGATCGAATCGGTCTCGATATAGATGAACCCCAGAATCAATCCCATCACGAAGGCATTGAAAGCCAGCGCAGGATGACCGTGCAGCACAGCGAAGAAGAACGCCGACAGAAACAGCGCCGCAACCACCCCGTACCTGGCCCGCACCGACTCGAGAATCACGCCCCGGCAAAGCACCTCCTCCAGCAGGGGAGCCATCCCCACCACGCACAGCACGGCCCAGAAGCCCCGGCCGTAAACGGACGAGGGCGGAGCCGGCAGGAGCGCCAGCACCGGCTCGATGACCGTTCCGGCGGCCAGCATCATGACCAGCCCCCAAAACAGCAGCAGCGGATCGAGTCCCCGGGCCGAAAAGCGCAGCACCTTGCGGGTGCCCCCGCGCAGCGTCCGATAAAGAAGCGTCACGAGGATCATCAGCCCCATCGTGATCAGGTAGAAAAAGGCATTGAAGCGCCCCAGAGCCACCTGGTCCGACTCCGCCGCAGCGGCCGGGCCGCCCTCCGCCAGCGCGGAAAAGTCGAAGCCCGCGAAGAGGGCGACGAGCCAGGCTGCGAGCTGCAGCAGATACCACACCCCCACCAGCGCCAGCAGATCGATCATCGTCGGGAACCGGAACCCGCTCCGGGGCGGAAGCGGAGCCTGCGGAACGGAGGAGGAGTCCCCCTTCGGATCGGGCTGCGGAGCGCCCTCGCTCCGCGCGGAATCGTCTTGTCTCATAATTTTTCTCTCGATTCGACTACGGCACAACGACCGTTTCAACGGCTCGAAGATAGGTATTTTTCGGTTACGGTTATGGTTTTTCCCGATAAAATCACTAATTTTGGCCGATTATAACCCCGTATAAAAACGATAACATGGCAAAGGTCATCGCATTGGCCAATCAAAAGGGCGGAGTGGGCAAAACCACCACCGCCATCAATCTCTCGGCATCGCTCGCGCTGCTGGGCAAGAAGGTGCTCCTGCTCGACGCGGACCCGCAGGCCAACGCCACCTCCGGCCTGGGATTCGACATCAACGGTGCGGGAATCTACGAGTGCATCTCGGGGGAGAAGAGCGCCGAGGAGGTCATACTCAAAAGCCCCGACCTGAAGAACCTGTGGGTGCTCCCCTCGTCGATCGACCTGGTCGCCGCCGACACCGAGCTTCCGAAGAGGGAGGAGGGCCACTATGTGATGCGGCGGATCGTGGAGGGCATCCGCGACCGCTTCGACTACATTCTGATCGACTGCTCGCCCTCGCTGGGCTACACGACGGTCAATATCCTCACGGCGGCCGACACGGTGCTCATCCCCGTACAGTGCGAATACCTGGCGCTCGAGGGGCTGTCGAAGCTGCTCAACACCATCCGCATCGTCCGCAACGGACTCAACCCGTCGCTCGATATCGAGGGCTTCGTACTGACGATGTATATGCGCAACAGACTGAACAACCAGGTGGTCGCAGAAGTGCGCGATCACTTCGGCCCGCTGGCTTTCGACACAATAATCCAGCGCAACATACGTTTGGGTGAAGCCCCCTCGCACGGCAAACCGGTCATCCTCTACGATGCCTCGGCCGTCGGATCGGCCAACTACCTCACGCTGGCCAAAGAGCTGATCGGGCGCAATCGCAAGAACGGCCGCAAAGCAGAAAAAGAAGATACGACAATATGAAACAGAAGGGATTAGGG
>JAIEHQ010000174.1 GCA_029065825.1 Alistipes sp. | reverse complement strand
ACACGGTGCTGCGGACCGTCGCCCGCTTTCCCCTGACCGGGGAAGAGACGGAGATGCTGGGCGGAGGCGTTGCCAAGATGCGCCTATCGACTCTTCCGCAGGTTTACGAGTATTCGTTCCGCAAGGACCGGATCGGCCGGAAGCTGTACGACTCGTTCCGTGAGGTTGCGGAGCATGTTTTCTGACAGGCTCGTTTCGGAGGAAGGGGCCGGAGTGTCTGTAATGATAAAACGGGAGGCGAGTATTCGCCTCCCGTTGTCGTTCGTGCCTCGCGGCCGGATTATCCCCGCACGTAGTGGGGCATCTCGGCGGGAATGGGCAGCGACAGCTCGATGATGCCGCCGACGGTGCCGTCGGCGCGGCGCCAGGCCGTCTGGTAAATCATCTTGCGGATGCCCTTCTTTTCGATGGTGTAGGCGTTGGTCGAGCCTTCGGCCAGCAGGCGGGCGATGATCGCCTTCGAGCGGTCGCTGTGGCAGGGAATCATGCTCTTGCCGCGCATGTCGCCGTTCACGGCGACGGATTGTTCGTTCTGATAGATGATCACGCCTTCGGTGTCGCACACCGTTACGGCGCAGTTCGTGTTGTCGGCCCAGTTGTTCATGGTGCTTGTGTATTTCGTTGTTTCGTCGGGTTTTACGGCCCTGTTTATTGCGATATTTTTACCAGCTGCTCGCGGTAGGCGTTCAGGATGCGTGATTTGGAGATGTATCCCAGGTAGCGGTTCTCCCGGTCCACCACCGGAAGTACCGGCGCGTGGCTTTCCTCGAAGTGCTGGAGCACGCTCTGGATCTGCTCGTGCTGGAGGATCGTGTCGGGCGAGCGGAGCATGTATTCCGTGACCGGGGTGTCGTACTTCGTCGGGTTGAACAGATCTTCGCGCACGTCGTTCAGCCGCACGATGCCCAGCAGGCGGCCCGTGTCGTCGAGCACGGGGAAGTAGTCGTCGTGCCGCTCCCGCGACATGATCCGCACGATGTCGCCCAGCGTCTGCGAGGCGTTGATATGCACCCCGTCGTCGTCGAGCAGCTCTTCGAGCCGCAGGAAGACGAAGACCGACTCGTCCTTGTTGTGGGTCAGCAGCTCGCCGTTCTGACGCAGCTTCTTCGTATAGATCGAGTCGGGATCGAGGTAGTAGTCCATCGCGAAGGAGATGCAGGCGGTGATCATCAGCGGGATGAAGAGTCCGTAGCCGCTCGACAGCTCGGCGATCAGGAAGATCGAGGTCAGCGGAGCCTTCATCACGCCCGACATGACACCCGCCATGCCCACCAGCGTGAAAGAGACCACCGACAGATGCCAGTCGAAGAGCGTGTTGCACACCAGCGCCGTGATCGCGCCCATGAAAGCGCCGACGAACAGCGACGGGGCGAACGTACCGCCCACGCCGCCCGCCGCGTTGGTCGAGGCCATCGCGATGACCTTGAAGAACATGGTGGCGATGATGAAGAGGATCACCACCCAGTCGATGTGGCTGAAGCGGTAGAAGAGCGAGTTGTTGAACAGCTCGGTCGGATTGCCGCGCATGAGCGTCATGAAGCCTTCGTAGCCTTCGCCGTAGAGGGGCGGGAAAATGTAGATCAGGATACCGAGTACGGCACCTCCTATGAGCCACTTGCGGTAGGGGCTTTCGATCTTCTTGAAGAAAGCGCCCACTTTGGAATTGACCGTCGTGAAGTAGTAGGACATCAGGCCGCAGAAGATGCCCAGCAGTACGAAGAGCGGGATCTGTTGCAGCTGGAAGGCATCCGCCGGAGTCAGCGAGATGGCGATCACGGGGTCGAAGCCCCGGATGAGCAGGGCGATGGCCGCCGCCGTGATCGAGGAGATCAGCAGCGGAACCACCGTGCGGGCCGTCAGGTCGAGCATGAGGATCTCCAGCACGAAGACCACGCCCGTGATCGGGGCCTTGAAGATCGCGGCCAGCGCCGCACCCGCGCCGCAGCAGAGCAGCAGGGTGGTGTTCTTGTAGTTGAGCCGCGCGAGCCGGCCGACGTTCGAGCCGATGGCCGCGCCCGTCAGCACGATCGGGGCCTCGGGGCCGACCGAACCGCCGAATCCGATGGTCGTCGCGCCGCCCACGATCGAGGTCCAGCAGTTGTGCGGGGCGATCTGCGAGCTGCGGCGCGACATGGCGTAGAGCACGCGCGTTACTCCTTCGGAAATGTTGTCCTTGACCACGTACTTGACGAAGAGCGTGGCCAGCACGATGCCGACGGCCGGGTAGAGCAGGAAAAGGAAGTGCGACTGCTCTACCGGGAACCAGTGGGTCAGTCCCGCTTTGATGCCGTAGAGAAGCAGCTCGAAGAGGCAGGTGCCCAGTCCGGCCGCCACGCCCACGATGACGGCCAGCAGCGCCATCGTCTGCGTGCTGCTGAAACGGCGCGTCAGCTCCATGAACTTGCGGTAGATCTTCTCTCCCTGCAGGGCGATCGTCTGCGGTGTGAAGCGTAGATTCATAATCGGTACGGTGCCTGTGGTGTCGGAGTCGGAATTATTGACGGAAGCGCTGCGCCTGCTCCTCGATGAACTGCCGGTCGTCGAAGTAGTTGATCCGCATCGCGCCGCGCACCTCGTCGAGCGTGCGTGCGGCCGCTTCGCGTGCGCGCCGCGAGCCTTCGTGCAGGATCTCATAGACCTCCTCGATGCGCGCCTCGTAGAACTTGCGGCGCTCGCGGATCGGCTCCAGCTCCTCGTTGAGCACGGCGATCAGGAACTTCTTGACTTTCACGTCGCCCAGGCCGCCCCGGCGGTAATGGGCCTTCAGGTCGTCGAGCGTGGCGTAGTCGGGCAGGTATCGGGTGAAGTGCTCCGGACGGCAGAATGCGTCGAGGTAGGTAAAGACCGTGTTGCCCTCGACCTTGCCCGGGTCCTCGACCCGCAGGTGGTCCGGGTCGGTGTACATGCCCATGACCTTCTTCTTGAGTTCTTCGGCCGTGTCCGACAGATAGATGCAGTTGCCGAGCGATTTGGACATCTTGGCCTTGCCGTCGGTGCCGGGCAGGCGCAGGCAGGCCGCGTTGTCGGGCAGCAGGATCTCCGGCTCGACCAGCACGGGGCCGTACACCGAGTTGAACTTGTGGACGATTTCGCGTGTCTGCTCGATCATCGGCTCCTGGTCTTCGCCGGCCGGTACGGTGGTCGCTTTGAAGGCGGTAATGTCCGAGGCCTGGCTGATCGGGTAGGTAAAGAATCCGACGGGAATGCCGGGGCGCTGCACCCCCTCCTCGTCGGCTCCCGAGTCGGAGAAGCCGCGCATCTGGATCTCGGCCTTGACGGTCGGGTTGCGCTGCAGGCGGGCCACCGTGACCAGGTTCATGTAGTAGAAAGCCAGCTCGCACAGCTCCGGCACCTGCGACTGGATGAAGAGGGTCGCCCGCTCGGGATCGAGACCGCACGAGAGGTAGTCGAGCGCCACCTCGATGATGTTCTGCCGCACCTTGTCGGGGTTGTCGGCATTGTCGGTCAGCGCCTGTGCGTCGGCGATCATGATGAAGATCTTCTCGAACTCTCCCGAGTTCTGCAGCTCGACGCGTCGGCGCAGCGAGCCTACGTAATGGCCCAGGTGGAGCTTGCCGGTGGGGCGGTCGCCCGTGAGTATGATTTTTCCCATAATGAATATTATTGCGTAATAATTGACAAATGTACGAAAAAAGAGTCTGTGCGACGACCGATAATTGCGGGATATAGATTTTTTTTATATATTCGTTCCGGAAAATAAGGAACGTATGACAATCATTCAACTCGAATATCTGTTGGCGATAGCCAACTGCGGCAGCTTCTCGCTGGCGGCCGAGCACTGCTTCGTGACCCAGCCCTCGTTGAGCATGCAGGTCAAGGCGCTCGAAGAGGAGCTGGGGGTGGTGCTGCTCGACCGCTCCAAGAAGCCGGTCATCCCCACCGAGGCGGGCGAAGTGGTGCTCGCCGAGATCCGCGAGACGCTCCGGGCCTACAACCACATCCGCGAGGCGGTCGCGGAGCTGAAGGGCGAGACTTCGGGCCGCATGCGCCTGGGGGTCATTCCGACCATCGCGCCCTACCTGCTTCACAAGTTCATCCCCGACTTCGTGCGCGACTACCCCAAGGTGGAGCTGGAGATCGTCGAGATGGTGACGGCCGACATCGTCGAGGCGCTGCGCCGCGACCGGATCGATGCGGCGCTGGTGGCGGGAGGCACCTGCGGCGAGGGGATTCGGGAACATGAGCTTTTCGACGACCGGTTCCATATCTACGTCTCGCGCGAGAATCCGCTTTACGAGCGCTCGAACGTGCGGATCGAGGACATCGACCTGCGCGAACTGGTGCTGCTCAGCCCCGGCCACTGCATGCGCGACCAGATCATCGAGCTGTGCCAGGCGCGGCGCGAGGTGCCCTCGCACTACGTCTTCGAGTCGGGTTCGCTCGAGACGCTCATGCGTATCGTCGATTGCACGCGCTGCGTGACGATCATTCCCGAAATGGCCGTCGAGTACATTCCCGACGAGCACCGCAGCCAGGTCAAGACCTTGGCCAAGGGGGCGACCTCGCGCAAGATCGTCATGGCCGTGCGGCGCACTTATGTAAAAAGTTCGATCGTCGAGGCGCTTGTCGCGACGATCCTTTCGAAAGTCGCCCGCTG
>JAIEHQ010000173.1 GCA_029065825.1 Alistipes sp. | reverse complement strand
TGCCGGCGTGAGGAAGCAGAGTCCGTCGCCCGGGGCCAGATCGGCCGGCTTCTCCAGCCGAAACCACCCCCGCCCCACCTGCGACACGCGGCCGAGCGGCTGTCCGACCGCCTTCGGCGTATCGAAGGAGGCCACGCCGCGCCGCCGCCCGCCGAAGAAATACTCCGACTCGCCGCGTGTGAAGCTCTTCGCCGGATCGGGCCGGAAGTCGGGCACGCTCTCCCCGTCGGAGGCACGCCGCAAGCGCGGCCGCTCAAGCAGCGCCCGGTCGATCTCGCGGCGGTAATGGGCCACGACGTTCTTGATATAGCCGACATCTTTCAACCGCCCCTCGATCTTGAACGAGCTGATGCCCGCATCGATGAGTTCGCCCAGACGCGCCGAGAGGTTCAGATCCCGCACCGAAAGCAGGTGCCTGCCTCCGAGGATCGTCCGCCCGCCCGCATCTTTCAGGTCATACGGCAGCCGGCACGGCTGGCTGCACGCCCCCCGGTTGCCGCTGCGCTCGCTCATCGAACGCGAGAGGAAGCAGCGGCCGCTGTAGCCGACGCAGATCGCCCCGTGCACGAAGCACTCCAGCTCCACGCCGCAGGCGGCGCGGACGGCGCGGATCTCGTCGAGCGAGAGGGCACGTTCCAGAATGACGCGGGCATAGCCGCAGCGCTCCAGGAAACGGGCCTGCTCCGGGGTGCGGTTGCACATCTGGGTCGAGGCATGCAGCTCGACCGGAAGGTTCATCCGCCGGAAGGCCTGGTCCTGCACGATCAGGGCATCGACCCCGGCGGCGATCAGTTCGCGGGCCTGGCGTTCGGCCGCCTCCAGCTCATCGTCGTAAAGCAGCGTATTGAGCGTCGCATGGACCCGAACGCCGTACTGGTGGGCATATTCCGCCACACGTGCGATCGTTTCGGCGCTGTTGCCGGCCGCATGGCGCGCACCGAAACGCGCGCCCCCCATGTAGAGGGCATCGGCACCGTAATCGACCGCCGCGACGGCAGCCTCGAAGTCCCGGGCGGGAGCGAGCAGTTCGATCGTTTCAAGGGATGAAGCCATTTCCTAAGTATCTCTGTTATCCAAATCGCGCCCGCCTGCCTTCTCCGGAGCGTATCCGGTCCTTCGCCGCCGCACCGCGCGGTGCGGTCCGGCCGCCGCCGGGAGGATTCCCCGAAGCGGGAACGAACCGAAGCATGCGAACGCCTCTAAGCAGCAACAAAAGTAAAAAATAATCGGCGAAATACGCCCGTATTTGCGTATTCGGGCATTTTTTCGTAAATTTGCTTATCTAACACGAAACACACGAAAAAACATGCTTACGATCAAGCAACTCAGAGACGACCCCGAAGCAGCCGTCCGCCGTCTGGCGAAAAAAGGGGTGGATGCCGCTCCGGCGATTGCCGAAATCGAACGTCTGGACGACCGTCGCAAGGCGATCCAGCACGACCTGGACGAATGTCTCGCCCTGCAGAATCAGGCAGCCAAGCAGATCGGTGCCCTGATGGGCCAGGGCCGCCGCGAAGAAGCCGAAGCGAAAAAGGCGGAGGTGGCCGCGCTCAAGGAGCGTTCGACGGCTCTCAATAACGAATTCAAGGAGATCTCCGACGCATTGCAGAGCGCCGTCGTGGCACTGCCCAACTTCCCGGCCGACATCGTTCCCGAAGGACGCACGGCCGAAGACAACGTCGTCGTCAAGCTGGTGGAGAACTACACCCCGCTGCCCGAGAATCCGCAGCCCCACTGGGAGCTGGCCCGCAAGTACGACATCATCGACTTCGACCTGGGCGTCAAGCTGACCGGTGCGGGATTCCCCGTCTATAAGGGCCAGGGCGCACGCCTGCAGCGGGCGCTCATCAACTTCTTCCTCGACTGCAACACCCGCGCTGGGTATCTGGAGGTGGAGCCTCCCGTGATGATCAACGAAGCCTCGGGCTTCGGCACCGGACAGCTCCCCGACAAGGAGGGGCAAATGTACCACGCGACGGCCGACAACTTCTACCTCGTGCCGACGGCCGAGGTGCCCGTGACGAACATCTACCGCGACGTGATCCTCGACGAGAAGGATTTCCCCGTCAAGATGACCGCCTACACCCCCTGCTTCCGCCGCGAGGCCGGCTCCTACGGCAAGGACGTGCGCGGCCTGAACCGCCTGCACCAGTTCGACAAGGTGGAGATCGTGCAGCTGAGCCTGCCGGAGAAGAGCTACGAGGCGCTGGACGGCATGGTCGCCCACGTCGAGAGCATCGTCAAGGCGTTGGGACTCCCCTACCGCATCCTGCGGCTCTGCGGCGGCGACATGTCCTTCACGTCGGCCCTTACATACGACTTCGAGGTCTATTCCGAGGCGCAGAAGCGCTGGCTCGAGGTGTCGTCGGTTTCGAACTTCGAGTCGTTCCAGGCCAACCGCCTGAAGCTCCGCTACAAGGATGCCGACAAGAAGACCCGTCTGGCCCATACGCTCAACGGCTCGTCGCTGGCGCTGCCCCGCATCGTGGCGGCACTGCTCGAGAACAACCAGACTCCGGAGGGCATCCGCATCCCCGAGGCACTGATTCCCTACACCGGATTCGACATGATCAGGTAGCGGCCGTTTCGTACTCAACATTTCGTAGGGAGCGGTTTTCGAACAAAGAAGCCGCTCCCTTAAATGTTGTAAAATACGGTAATGAACTGTCTCAAAAGACTTGCAAGGCCGTAAATCCAATTTCAACCCGCAAAATCAATCCGACGGCAACAAGCGACATATTCCCGAATCTTAACAAACTGTTGTATTAAGAATAGTCTTGGAAAAATTATTCAATGCTTAAAATAACACTCAAAATTCTTTCGGTCGTAGCGTTATCCCTGGTTCCTATAGTTGTATGTGCAAAACCCGAGTCGGCACTGGAAAAATATTTGAGCTTGAATCCCAATGCAAATCGCGATTTACTATTGAATATCCAGCATGGCAATATCGTGTGTTTTCTCATCGCTATTGTTTGCATCGCTATATTACGGTGGCAAAAGACCAGATCGGGCAAGGAGCGAAAAAATAGTCTGACGTATATATACAGCATGCAGAGCGCCGCATTTTTAGGTCTGCTTAGTGGGATATATATGTTGATCGGCGAAGGGTACATTTCTATTTTTACCGATTTCATATGGATTGTATATTTGGGATTCGGGGTATGGCTGCCCGTCATAACCATTTTGGCATCGGTGCAGCTCATCTATCGAACATACAATAATAAAAAGGGGAACAACAGCAATTATACTTTTTTTAAAAAAACCTACGTTTTGCTTTTCGCTGTGGCAACAGCGACAGTGGCGCATTGTTCGATCAGTTTTGTTTGTAAAATAATCGACTTCGGCAGATGCGAGAAGTATGTGGGAATAAATGCTCGCAAAGTGGACGCGGACGATTTTGAAACTGCTGTGTCGGAGTCTGTTAAAAATTTTGAAAACAAACAATTACATTGGAATTCCGTATTCGAATAATAGTTGTTTTTCTTGTCATTGCATCTTGATCTCTTCCGCCATATTTATTATAACACCGCGACACAAATCGTTGTTTCGAACACACGTCTTTTTACATTAAACCAATTTTTTTACAAACTTAAACCCTAACATTATGTATCTCCCCCAAAAACGACTGATCATCGCCCTGATCGCTGGAATCGTCTGCGCAGGATGCTCCGAAACGACATCCTCCGACACGAATCCGATACCGACTAACATATACATTACGCCCGAAAGTAACAGAGTGGCAGGAGCTGTCATCGACGGCAATTACATAATCTGTTTGAACTTGGGATACAACGACGACAACAACTGCAAGCTGTCGGGCGAAACGATCTATGCTGCCGTCGAGGTGTATTCGGGAAACAAACTCTGCATCTCTCCCGAATACGGATACAACGAACACGGATACGCATCTATCGACGAAGATGAAATCCTACTTCTGAACCATTTCCCCGGGTTGCCGTACGACTGGAGTTTCAACCTCTATTTTTATGGTTCGGGAGAGGGAGAGTCCGAGTTTGCATTGAAGCTCTATCAGCCCGAAACGGACACGTATTACATAACACCGCGACACAAACTGAAAATCAGTCTGGAACCATCATCTATCGGAACCGAAGGATGGTGGTGGATAAACGCCGAAATAACCGTATCGAAACCCTAATAAAACTTTGTCATGAAAAAATCATTCTTACACTTAATTGTCATTATCGGCTTGTGTTTGCAAGGAGCCGACTGCATGGTCGGAAACGGAGTCGGCCGAAGCTCGTTATAGAATCGGTGCGTTCGCCCCCGAAGTGTTAATTCCGCACACCGGTTTGATGAAATTAAATATTTTTTCTATATTTGCACCATCAACACACAACTAAAACAAACAAAACAATGGCTTACAAAATCAATCCCGATGTCTGCGTGGCTTGCGGCACGTGTATCGACGAGTGTCCGGTAGAGGCTATCTCGGCCGGCGATGTATATGTTATCGATCCCGGAAAGTGCATCGACTGCGGTACCTGCGCAGGCGTTTGCCCCAGCGAGGCGATCAAACCCGAATAAGTCCGAAACAACAACGGCATAAAAACTCCTACCGGAATCCGGTAGGAGTTTTCTTTTTACTCCTCCCCGCGGCAC
>JAIEHQ010000172.1 GCA_029065825.1 Alistipes sp. | reverse complement strand
TTCTACCCCCCCCGGGGGGGGGGGGCGGGGGTGCCCCGCCGGGCCCCGCCCCCACCCCCCCCCCCCCCCCGGAGGACGGCCCGGGCGCAATCCGCGCGCCCCTGCAGCAGATAGCTCGCGGCGGCGAGCAGGTCGAGCGGAGGACGCAGGCATGCGACGAGGAGCCGCTGCAGCGGCGAGGAGCATTTGTAGAGCATCGCCAGGTTGTTGCGGTGGTTGTAGAAGACCTTCGCGGGCGCCCCCGCCGTCAGCGTACCGCCGCCCAGATGATAGACCCGGCTGCGGGGTTCGACCCGGATCCGGTAGCCCGCCAGCTGCATCCGCCAGCAGAGGTCGATCTCCTCCATGTGGGCGAAGAAGTCCTCGTCGAAGCCGCCGAGCCGCCGGAACAACTCGGCACGGCAGCAGAAAGCCGCGCCGCTGGCCCAGAAGACATCGCGCGCATCGTCGTACTGCCCTTCGTCGCGTTCGAGCGAATTCAGGATACGGCCCCGGCAGAAAGGATAGCCCAGAATATCCATGAAGCCCCCCGAAGCGCCGGCATACTCGAACGACGAACGGTCGCGCCACGAGAGCAGCTTCGGGGCGACGGCCCCGACGATGGGGTCCTCTTCGAGCGCCGCGACAAGCGGTTCGACCCAGCCGGCCGGCGTTTCGACATCCGAATTGAGCAGGATCAGGTAGTCGGCATCCAGGGCGGCGACCGCCCGATTGTAGCCCCCGGCGAATCCGTAGTTGCGCCCCAGGGCCAGGCGTTCGACCTCAGGAAATTCCCGTGCGAGCACTTCGAGCGAATCGTCGTCGGAGCCGTTGTCGGCCACGACGATCCCCACCCCCTCCGGCACCGAGACGACGACGGAGGGAAGGAAGCGGCGCAGGTGCTCCGCCCCGTTCCAGTTGAGGATCACTACGCGGACTTCTGCTCTTCGCATTCCATACGGGCCAGATCGGCCGGCGATTTATGTTTCCACCTGCGGTGCGACCACATCCACAGTTCGGGATGCTCGCAGATCCGCCGTTCGAGCCGCCGCACGTAGCGCTCCGTGATCTCGTTGGGCGCGACCGGCTCCCGACCGTCGTAGATGCGCTCGAAAGCCATCTCGTAATAGCCCGGCTTCACGCGGCGGAGCCAGCTGAAATAGACCGGCAGCCCGAGCCGCAGGGCCAGCTTCTCGCCGCCGTCGAAAAAGATCGTATCCTGATTGAGGAAGCGGAACCAATGGCTGTCGGGACGGCGCGGGGGATTCTGGTCGGCGATGAGTCCCAGCACGATATTCCTGCCGTCGATACCCGTCTGGCTGTGACGCAGGAAGAAGCGCATCGCCTCGCGCATCGGCACGGGATAGATGTTGCGCTTGGAGCGCAGCCGCTTGTATAATTCGTCGAACACGCGGTTGTGCAGCGGATGATAGACCGCCTCCACCGCCTGATCGGAGTGCAGCCCCCAGTAGGAGCAGTACTCCCAGCACCCCAGATGGGCCGTCAGGGCGATCCAGTTGCGCCCTGCGACCTCGGCGGCGTGCCGCTCCAGATCCTTGACCACCACCACACGGCGGCACTTCTCCTCCGTAAGGCCGGCAAGCCCCAGCGTATCGACGACGATCTCCGCCAGCGTGCGGTAGAATCCCCGCCGGATGACCGCCAGCTCCCCCTCGCTCTTCCCGGGAAAAGAGCGGCGCAGGTTCTCCGTCACCACTCCGTAGCGATAGCGCAGCAGCCGCAACAATCCGTAAATGAGGTTGCCGATGACCCGGTAGCGCACCCAGTAGGGCAGCATCGCCACCGCACGGCAGAATCCCCACAAAAAGGCGAGCGCCGCCCGGTCCCGGAACCCGAGTCCGTGCGCCGCAGCCTGTTCTCCCCCGTTAGCGTTCATCCGCAGCCGACTCGACGAAAAGTTTCACATTGTTCACTTTGGTGCGGATCGCCAGCCACGTGCGCAGCTTCTCCTCCTCCACGCGGCACGCCGCATCGCGGGGAGTTACCACGCACACCAGCAGCGTGTCGAGCGGTGCGCCCGAGGTATCGAACATGACTCCTTTGGTCAGCGACAGGGCCTGCACGTTGTCCGACACCACGCCGACCTCCTGCGAGATGTCGCCCACCTCGATGTCGGTAACCTGATAGCGGGCCAGCCGACGCTTCATGTCGGCGATCTGCGCGTTTTTCTCCTCCAGCAGCTCCGCATAGCTGGTCTGCAGCGACTGCAGGTCGATCTTATCCGAAGTGGAGGCCTGCCTTACGACAAGCTCCGTGCGCAGCAGACCGAAGCGGGGAAGCTGCGCGCGGGCATTCTCGATGACCCCGTCGTCCAGCGGCTCGCCCACCAGCAGCAGTTCGATGCGCGGCGACTCGCTGCCGCGCCGATAGACCACATTCGACTCGATCACGCGCGTCTGCGGGAAGTCGAACACCTGGCCGATATACTTGTCGGCCTGGACCTCGAAAATCGAGACCCGGACCATGTAGAATCCGATGATGACGCTCGGGATGAAAGTCACGAGCGTGATGAGCAGCATCGCCCGCTTGACGAAGCGTTCGCGGCTCTTGTTGAGGAAAGTCTTCTTCTCGTACTTCAGGAACCGGGTAAAGAGATAGGTCGCCAGGGCGATGAAGACCGTGTTGATGAAAAAGAGATAGAATGCGCCGAAGAAGAAGCGGTACTGCCCGGTGGCCAGTCCGAAGCCCGCCGTACAGAGGGGCGGGATCAGCGCCGTGGCGATCGCCACACCGGGAATGACCGTCGAGTTGCCGCGCTCGCGGCGCGACTGCGCCACGATGCCCGCCATGCCGCCGAACAGAGCGATCAGCACGTCGTAGGTGGTCGGCACGGTGCGGGCCAGCAGTTCGCTGCTCGTATTGCCCAGCGGCGAGACCAGGAAGTAGCAGGTCGAAGTGACGATCGCTACCACGAACATGAGCACGAAGTTGCGCAGCGCCTTCTTCAGCAGATCGAAATCATTGACTCCGAGCGAAAAGCCGATGCCCATGATCGGACCCATGATCGGCGAGATGAGCATCGCGCCGATGATGACGGCCGCCGAATTGACGTTCAGGCCCAGCGAGGCGATCATCGTGGCGAAAATCAGCACCCAGAGGTTTACGCCCCGGAATTCGGTTCCCTTGCTGATGTTGGTCTCCACCTCGCTCTGCGGCGCCTTGTCCTCCTCCAGACTGAAGCGCTCCCGCAGAAAAATCCGCAGCTCGGCCAAAAGACGGAACGACCGCCGGTTCCGGCCCGTTTGATTCGTATTTTCCATAAACAATTCCTATCCTTTCAAACAATCCTTCTTACACTCGGCCCCGCACGCCGCAACCGCAAGGCATGCAGCGGCGGCAACAGCCCTCCGGGCTTCGGTCACGCCTCCCCGGCTCCGTCGCAGCCCTCCTCCCCATCGTCGGCATCGGCCTCGCGGTTCGCTTTCGGCCGTCCGGCCACCACGATGACGAACTCCCCCTTGGGAGGCTGCTGCCGGAAGTGGCCGATCGCTTCCGCGCGCGGTCCC
>JAIEHQ010000171.1 GCA_029065825.1 Alistipes sp. | reverse complement strand
CGTCGTTGCGCAGCGACTCCGACATGAGGGTCAGCTTCGACTGCTGGTCGCCGTGTACGGGGATACAGGTCGGGTGGATCTGCGTGAAGCAGGGGTTGGCGAAGCCGGCACCCTTGCGGTAGCACTGGAATGCGGCCGAGCCGTTCGAAGCCATTGCGTTGGTCGAGAGGAAGAAGACGTTGCCGTAGCCGCCGGTGGCGATCACGACGGCGTGTGCGCCGTGACGCTCGATCTCGCCCGTGACGAGGTTGCGGGCGATGATGCCGCGTGCCTCGCCGTCCTCGATGACCACGTCGAGCATCTCATGACGGGGATAGCTCTTGACCGAACCGCGTGCGATCTCCTTGTTGAGCACCGAGTAGGCGCCCAGCAGCAGCTGCTGGCCCGTCTGACCGCGGGCATAGAACGTACGCGAAACCTGCGCGCCGCCGAACGAGCGGTTGTCCAGCAGACCGCCGTACTCGCGGGCGAAAGGCACGCCCTGAGCGACGCACTGGTCGATGATCAGGTTGGCTACCTCGGCCATACGATAGACGTTGGCTTCGCGGGCGCGGTAGTCGCCGCCCTTGATCGTGTCGTAGAAGAGCCGATATATCGAGTCGTTGTCGTTCTGGTAGTTCTTGGCCGCATTGATACCTCCCTGGGCCGCGATCGAGTGGGCGCGGCGGGGCGAATCCTGAATGCAGAAGATCTTCACGTTGTAACCCAGCTCGCCGAGCGAAGCGGCTGCCGATGCGCCGCCGAGGCCGGTGCCGACGACGATGATGTCGAGTTTGCGTTTGTTGGCAGGGCTTACGACCTTGATCGCCGCCTTGTGGTTGCTCCACTTCTGCGCGAGCTCGCCGGCGGGAATTTTAGAATCTAATTTGAAAGCCATATCGGATGTATTTTTTTGATTCGGTTGAAAAAGATGTTAGCAGCAGCAACCGCAGCAGAAGCTCCGGAGGAAGAAGACGATCACGACGGCTGCGAAACCGAGGAATACGATCGTCGCCGCGATGTTGGCGATGCACTTCAGGCGGGGATACCAGGTGTCGTTGCCCCAGCCGACGGTCTGGAACATGGACCACACGCCGTGCGTGAGGTGGAACCAGAGCGCTGCGAACCAGACGAGGTAGAGCACCACGTAATACCACTGCGAGAAGGTGTACTGGATCAGCGCGGCACCGTTCTGCGGCGAGAGGCCGAGCGAGTTGGTGTGCTCGCCCATCAGCTCGACCAGCTGCATCTTAGCCCAGAAGTTGAACAGGTGCAGCAGCAGACCGCCCAGGATGATCCAGCCCAGCAGCAGCATGTTCTTCGAAGCCCACTGCACGCCCTTTTCGGTCACGGTCACGGCGTAGCGCTGCTTGCCGCGTGCGCGGTAGTTGTCCATCGTCAGGATCAGCGCGTAGATGAAGTGGATCAGCACGCCGGCCGCCAGCACCGCCGTGCCGGCCAGGGCATACCAGTTGGCACCCAGGAATGCGCAGATCGTGTTGTACCCTTCGGGCGAAAGGATCGCCACGATGTTCATGGACATGTGGAAGAGGATAAAGAGCACCAGGAAACAGCCCGTAACGCTCATTACCAACTTCTTGCCAAGAGAAGAATTAGTTAGAAAACAGTTCATGATGATTGAAATTTGATTATTTTTGTTAAAAATTGTTTACTCACTGCAAAGATAGCGATTGTTTGCGGAATAACAAACCAAAACAGACCTAAATTTACGTCGTACAATCAGTTGTTTTATGACCAAGACAGAAATAAGAAAAGAGATGAAGAGGCTCAATACGAGCCTGTCGCCCGAGTGCCGGGCCGAACTTTCCGAGGCTGTTTTCCGTCAGGTGGAGAGCCTGCCCGCCTTTGCGGCGGCACGTACCGTCGCCTTTTTCAGCGCGCTCCGCGACGAGCCGGTGACCGACGGGGCGCTCGCCCGCTGGAGCCGCACCCGGCGGATCGTGCTGCCCCGGGTCGAGGGGGAGATCATGCGCTTCTACGACTACGATCCCGCCGCGATGAACGCCTCCGGCGCTTTCGGGATCTGCGAGCCGACGGGTACCGTCCCCTGTCCGCCGGAGGAGATCGACCTGATCGTCGTGCCGGGCGTTGCCTTTACCCGTGCGGGAATGCGCCTGGGGCGCGGCAAGGGATTTTATGACAAATATCTTTCGCAGTCCGGGATGCGTGCCTTCAAGGCGGGGGTGTGCTACCCCCATCAGGTCGTCGGGGAGCTGCCTGTCGATCCGCACGACATACCGGTCGATGCGCTCTGCTGCGGCGAGCCGGAGCGGTAGGCCGCTTTCCGCGGTGCGAACGACATCGGGGCATCGGATGAAAAATCCGATGCCCCGATGTCGTGATCTGCCTCTGAGAACGGGTGCTGCTAACGGCTCAGTTCGCCTCCGAGGACGATGCCGGGATAGTTCTCCAGCAGCACACCCAGTTGCTGCAGCTTCTCGTTGTCGCCACTCTGGGGAACTGTCTGCCGGATGACCTCCAGCACCCGCTTCGCGTCGAAACGCAGGAATAACCGGCCGTCGGCCGTCGCTGCCTTGCCGTCGATCGTCCCGCGCGTCTTTCCGTGCACGAGCGTGACGGTAAGGGCACCCTGCCGGGCATCGTAGCCGTAGTTTCCTTCGGCCTGGTGTCCGGCCAGTGAGAGGTGCAGGCCGCCCCGCCGGCGGAACGAGACCGTTCCCTGGCCGGGAACGAGTCCCGCTTTGGCGAGCGTCGTGGCGAGCTGCTCCCGGAGCGTGCCGACGGCCAGTGCCGCCAGCATGTCGTCGCCCGTGTATTCGATGATCGGCGCGCGGTAGGTCCAGTCGCCGTACAGTTCGGCCTGCGAGGCGGGCGGGGTCTGGACGGCGGCCGGCTGCGTCTGTTCCGTCGTACCGCCGCCGAGCAGTTGTTGCAGGCGGTCGCCCCACGACTGGGCCGATGCGGGGC
>JAIEHQ010000170.1 GCA_029065825.1 Alistipes sp. | reverse complement strand
GCGACCTCCAACTCCCGAAGCTGGCGCGCTAACCGGACTGCGCTACACCCCGAACTGTGGCGATCTCGTATCGTTGTTTCCTTTTCCGAGCCTCTTACGAAAGAAGTCTGTTCCGGAGGCTTCTTCGTCGGGGTACCAGGATTCGAACCTGGGACCCCCTGCTCCCAAAGCAGGTGCGCTAACCGGGCTGCGCTACACCCCGTTCCCGATCCGGAGCCATCGAACAACGGCCGATGGCCGTTCCCCGCACTCCTTTACGGAGGAAACCGATGCGATTTCGGAGTGCAAATATAGGTTCTTTTTTGTTTATAGCAAATTTTTCAGCCCAAAAAATCATTTTCACGACAAATCTTCTTGCCGAACGACTGCCTCCCGGCCGCTTTTCATCGCAATAATATAATGAAAAACAGATCGATGGCCGATCAACAGCTCCACCCCGAAAAATACGGGCGGAAATCCTCGCGCGCCTGCGGACAATAGGTTTCGAAGCCCAGTTCGCGAGCCGCATCCGCATTGGCCCGGTTGTCGTCCACGAAAAGGGTCTCGCCGGGAATCATCCCGCTATCCCGGATCATCATCCGGTAGATTCGGGGCGAGGGCTTCATCTCGTGCATCTCGTAGGAGAGGTAGGCTTTCTCGAAATAGTCGTCCAACGAGCGCCCTTCGGCCGCGAACAACACCTCCCGGACATGGGGAAAGACCACCGCATTGATGTTCGACAACGCATAGGTGCGGAATCCCCGCTCCCGCAGCGAGCGCACCAGCTCCAGCTTATAGCGGGGCACCCCCTCCAGAAACGAAAGAAAAGCGCGGCGGATCGCCTCGTCGGAGAGATCGGCCCGTCCGGCACTGCGGCGCACGTAGTCGAAAAACGCTTCGTTCGACAGTTCGCCCCGCTCCAGCTGCCCGAGAATCCCCTTCGGGTGGTAGGAGTCGATCAGGGAGTCGATCTCCGTGAATCCTATCTTATGGAACTCGGCGATGCAGCGCTCCCTGTCGAGGTCGATCATCACACCGCCCAGATCGAAAACAATGTTACGAATCATGATTTTGTCGGGTATTTCAGCGCACGGATCAGCGCTGTAGTTTCATCGTATGCCTGCGGGCGATGCGCAGCACCCAGGCCGGCATATACAGACAGAACGGAATGAAAAGCCGGTTCCACCAGCCGGGAACGCAGCAGCGCCGCCCCCGCCACAGCGCCCGAAGCGCCCTTCGGGCGCAACTGTCCGCAGAGAGAAGCACCCCGAGTCGCAGGCCGATGCGCTGCCAGCGCGGCGGAAGCCCGTACAAATCGGTCGCTACGCCGGCCGGACAAACGGCCGTGACATATACGTTGCGCTCGCGCACCTCCTTGGCGAAAGCGACGGAGAAGCTCCTCAGGCACGCCTTGCTCGCACTGTAGAGCGATAGTCCCGGCCAGGGCATCCAAAGCGAATAAGAGGACATGTTGAGAATATGGCCCCCGCCCTGCCGCGCCATCTCCTCGCCGAAAAGGCGGCAGGCGAGCAGCGTCGTCACGGCATGCAGGTTCAGGATTCCCTCGATCCGCTCGACGGGCGTAGTCAGCACATCGCGGAACGAGAAGGTCCCCGCGTTATTGATCAGCACATCCACCCGGCAGCCCAGCTCCCGCACCCGGAGAAAAAGCTCCCGAGCCGCCTCGGGGCGTGCCAGGTCGATCGCCACGACCTCCACCGGCACCGCATAACGCTCCCGCAATGTGGCGGCCGCCTCTTCGAGCCGCTCCCCGTTCAGTCCGGCCAGCACGAGCCGGTAGCCCAAGGCGGCGAGCCGCTCGGCGAAACAGCGGCCGATACCGCTGCCGGCACCCGTTACCAGGGCGGTCCGGCTCCCCTTTTCGATTGCTTCCCTGCGTCCCATCACGGCAATTTGGCCAGTTCCTCCCGAATCTTGCGCGGAAGCTCCCCGCAGTTCTTGCAGCACTTCATATCGACCGAATACATACGGGCGATGCAGTAGTTGCGGTGGTCGCAGGCGCTGCGCGTCGTACGGTCGCCCTCCTGCAGCTTCCGCACGAACGCCGGATCATTGACCAGCGCCCGGGCCATCTGCACCAGCTCGAACCCGCTGTCGAGCGCCCGCTCGATCCCCTCGCGGCTGACCAGTCCGCCGACATAGACCAGCGGCAGCGAAAGCGCCTCGCGGAACCGCTTCGCATCTTCGAGGAAGTAGCACTCCGAGAAAGGGAACTGCTTGATCATGAACGGTCCGAAGTAGCGGATGAAAGCCCGCAGCCAGAGCGGCGAGTAGTAGCTCATCGTATAGATCGGGATCAGCCCCCGCATGACGGCCATCGGAGCCTTGCTCACGAAACCGCCCGTCAGCACGAGGCCATCGACCTTCCAGCGCTCGATCTCGCGGGCGATCTCGATGCTCTCGGGAATCTCGATTCCGCCCTTGAATCCGTCGTACATGTTGTGTTTGACCAGCACCGAAGTTCCTGTCTCAGCTGCCGCATTCATGACCTCCTCCAGGCACATGCGCATGAAACGCATCCGGTTGTCGAGCGAGCCGCCGTACTCGTCGCGGCGGCGGTTGGTGTAGGGCGAGAGGAACTGCGAGATCAGATAGCCGTGGCCGGCATGCACCTCGACACAGTCGAAGCCGGCGGCATGGGCCGTGCGGACCGCCCTGCCGAAATCTTTCGCCACCTGCAGTATCTCGTCGCGCCGCATGCGGCGCACCGGGGTGTAGGCATAGAGGTTGAAGCCCGTCGAGGCTCCGATCGGAATCTGCCCTGCGGTCGAATAGTGGGTCATGTTGCCGCAGTGTCCGATCTGGATCGAGGCGGCAGCCCCTTCCCGGTGGATAGCCTCGGTAATATCGGCCAGCTGCGGGACGATCTCATCCCGCAGCCACAACTGGCTCTTGAACGAAAGACCGCTGCGGCAGACGGCCGCATAGGCCAGCGTGGTCATTCCGATTCCGCCCCGGGCGACACTCACATGGTAATCCTTGAGCGCCTGAGTGGGACCGAAATCCTTACCCATCGACTCGAAAGCCGCCGAACGGATCGTGCGGTTACGCAGCGTCGTATTTCCCAGACGATAGGGAGTGAAGAGAAGGGAATCCTGCGATTTTTCCATGACTCAATAGATGAAAGGGATTATTTTCTTGCGGTGCAGGTCGCTGAATTCGCGGCCGAACTCCGCCTCGTAACGTCTGTAGAGCGACCCGGCGCGAGGCGCGAGGTTCGCGAAGGTCCACCAGGCGAAAACCGCACCGGCCCACGCCCACGCGGCTATCGCGAAGCCGACCCACTCGGTCCGCTCTCCGAAATAGTTGGCCGACGAGACATAGCGGAACATACCGCCACGGGGAATGTAGTGGCGCGTGTCGCCCGGGCGGCGGAGGTGGCGGATGATCCAGTCCGAGTGGAGGTTGATCGCCATGCCGGCCGCGAAGACCGCCGCGCCGACATAAAAATAGGGTTTCGAAAACCAGTCGTCATAGTAGCCGGCCGGAGAGACGTAGAAGATCCAGCCGCCCTGCATCAAGGCATTGAGCGTATTGAAGACCATCCCCATCAGCACGATACCGAAAGGCATCTTCGAATTGCCCCGGATCAGCAGCGGAAAGATGAACGAGCGTTGCAGGTAGTGGCTCTGGAAGAGCAGGAAGAGCGCCAGCGGCGCAGGCTCCCACGTGCGGTCGGAAAGCAGCCACAGCACCGTCATGGCGATGAATACCGGGGACTCCATCAGCACCCACCCGATCCGGTTCGGCACCGGGAAGCCGTACCTGCGGTTGAACAGGTAGCCGTATCCCGCCTCGAAATAGTGCAGCGCGACGAAAACGCCGAGCGCCGCGATCGCCATCACGATCAAAAAAAGAGTAAAACCCGTCTCCATGCGACAAATTCTTTATTGGATAACAAGCTACAAATATAGAAAAAATCCGCAGACCGAAGGCACGACGACCGATATTTCGCACGAAGCACACGGCCGACGAAGAGTGCCCCGTCCCACTCCCGCCCCGCACGAAAAGAGCGCCGCTTTTTTCGGCCCGCGGCTTGCGCGGACCGGAATAAAACGTTAACTTTACGATATAGAAAGAATGCAAAAAAACACGATCATGAAAAACGGAAACTTCATCTATTCGGGCCTGCGGCTCAACGGCATCTTCATGCTGCTGTCGCTGCTGGCCTCCATCGCCGGAGGAGTCGCATGCTGTGTATTGAGCGACAGCGCCGCCACCCTCGCAGCACAGACGGCACTGCTCGCGGGAGGGGTGCTGTTCCTCCTCTCGGGCTTTCTGGGATTCAAGGGGCTGACGATGCTCGAACCCAACGAAGCGCGCGTCATCATGTTCTTCGGCCGCTACGAGGGCACCCTCTACGAGACGGGCTTCTGGTGGATCAACCCCTTCATGAGCAAGAAAAAGATCTCGATGCGCGCCCGCAACCTCAATGTCGAACCCATCAAGGTCAATGACCACAACGGCAACCCGATCATGATCGGCCTGGTGCTGGTGTGGCGCATCCGGCAGGAGGAGGTCTATCGGGCCGTCTTCGACATCGACTCGTCGGCACCCGGCATCGTGTCGGCCGCAGGACGGATGCAGGAACTCGAAAAATTCGTAAGCGTGCAGAGCGACGCGGCGCTGCGTCAGGT
>JAIEHQ010000017.1 GCA_029065825.1 Alistipes sp. | reverse complement strand
CCCGCACACCCCCGAACCGGGATCGCTACGCCCCGGCCGCAGCAGCCGCTTCCGATTTTCCGCCCGTCCCCTCCTCTTTCTGCATAAATTTTGTATCTTTACCCTCCCGGCCGCCTTTCCGGAACACCGGCACACGCCCCGCTTTCCGGACAAACCCCGAGATCTGTCCACGGAACGAAACAAAAAAAACATACCGATGAGAAAAACGTTTTTCTACACCACCGCACTGGCCCTCCTGCTGCTCCTGCCGGGCTGCAAGGCATTCCGCACCCTGACCGACGCACGGCTCAAGACCTCGCAGGGTGCCCCCTACGAACTGATCGTGGTATGCAGCCAGCCGATGTGGAACGGCGAGCTGGGCGATACGCTGCGCAGCGTACTCCAGGCCCCGATCCCCTACCTGGTCGAGCACGAGCCGCTGTTCAACGTCGTCCAGTTCACGCCCGCCAACTTCAAGGGCATGATCGCCGAACACCGCAACATACTGAAGATCGAGACCTCCGAACAGATACCGACCGCCTCGGCCGCCGTGCGTTACGACGTGACCGCCTCGCCCCAGATCGTACTGACGCTGCAAGGCCCCGACGAGCAGGCGCTCGTCCGCTATGTCTCCGACCACCGCGCCGAGTTGCTCCGCACGATCGAAGCGGCCGAACGCGACCGCTCGATCCGCTTCGCCGAGAAGTTCGAACAAAAGGAGCTGAGCCGGATCGTCCGCGAAAAATTCGGAGTCGAGATGAACGTCCCCAAAGGCTACACGCTGGCCCAGCAGAGCGGCGACTTCCTCTGGTTCCGCTACGAGTACCCCTCCGCGAGCCAGGGCTTCATGCTCTACTCCTACCCCTACGAGGGACGCGAGTCGCTCTCTCCCGAAGCGCTGCTCGCCGCCCGCAACCGCTTCGCCGCCCGCATTCCCGGCCCCAGCGACGGCTCCTACATGACCACCTCCCGGGTATTCGCCCCGGTTCACCGCATGTTCCGCCTCGAGGGGCGCGCCTGGGCCGAATTGCGCGGATTCTGGGACGTGGAGGGCGACTTCATGGGCGGTCCCTTCGTCAGCTACTCGACCGTCGATGCCGCCACCGGACGGATCCTGACCCTCGACTGCTACGTCTATTCGCCGAAGAACCCCAAGCGCAACTACATGCGTGAAGTGGAGCACCTGCTCCACCTGATCCGCTTCCCCGGGGCGGCGCAGCAGCCCGCCGCCGCACCGGCGGCCGACAGTCCCGCGGAACGATAGGCCGCGCTGCCGGACCTCCGAAAACCGAAGCGCACTCCGACCACCGCGACACCGATGACCCAGTTCCTGATATACCTGCTCACTGCGGCCTACGTCGCCACGATCGCCGGCATCATCCTGGTGATCGTGGCGGGCAACCGCAATCCGCTCAAGACGATCCCCTGGGTCATCCTGCTGATCTTCGCCCCGGTCGTCGGGCTGATTCTCTACATCTTCTTCGGACAGGACCTGCGCCGCCGGCGCTTCATCTCGCGCCGGACCTACAAACGCATCATGTTCTACTCGCTGCCGCCGCACGTGCGGCGCGGCGAACACCCCGTACCCGCGCCCTACCGCCCGCTCGCCACCCTGCTGGCCGAAACCGCCCACGCCGTCCCCTTCTACGGCAGCCGGCTGACCCACTACGGCGACGGAGCCTCGATGATGGAGGCGCTGATCGGGGAGATCGACCAAGCGCGCCACCACATACACATCCTCTACTACATCTTCGCCGACGACGCTACGGGCGAGCGGCTCCAGCAAGCCCTCATCCGCAAGGCCCGCGCGGGGGTCGAGGTGCGCGTGCTCTACGACGACGTGGGCTGCAACGGGGTCAAAAGCCGTTTTTTCGAACAGATGCGCGAGGCGGGTGCCGAGGTGCGCGCCTTCCTGGAGGTCAAGTTCTCGATGCTGACCGACAAGGTCAATTACCGCAACCACCGCAAGATCGTCGTCATCGACGGACGCACGGGATTCTTCGGCGGCATGAACATCGCCGACCGCTACGTCTCGGGCCCCGGATGGGGCGTGTGGCGCGACTGCTTCTTCAAGGTCGAGGGCAAGGGCGTTTACGGCCTGCAGTCGGCGTTCCTGGTCGATTGGTCCACCGTGAGCGGCCGACCGGCCGACGCCTCGCGCTTCTTCCCCGAGGCCGAGGACCACACCTCCTCGCTCGTCCAGTTCGCGACGGGAGGACCCTTCGGACAGTGGCGCTCGCTGCTGCTCGCCACGACCGCCGCCATCGCCGGAGCACGGCGCAGCATCCGCATCCAGACCCCCTATTTTCTCCCGACCGACGGGCTGAACTCAGCGCTCCAGACCGCCGCGCTGAGCGGGGTCGAGGTCCATCTGATGCTGCCCGAGCGGTCGGACAGCCGCCTGATCGACCGGGCCGTCCACTCCTTCATCGACGACATGGTCCGCTCCGGCGTGCAGGTGTCGTTCTACACGGCGGGGTTCCTCCACGCCAAGATGCTGCTCATCGACGACGAGCTGACCGTCGTGGGTTCGGCCAACATGGACTTCCGTTCGTTCGAACACAACTTCGAGATCAACGCCTTCGTCTATGACACGGAGTTCAACGCCCGGATGCAGGAGGTCTTCGCCGAGGACCTGCGCTCGTGCCGCACGGTGGTGCCCTCCGTCTGGCTGCGCCGCCCCCGCCTGCAGCGCCTCGGCGAATCGGTCATGCGGCTCTTCTCGCCGCTGCTCTGATCCCGGCCGGCCGGGGGAGCGCCGCCCGCTCCTGAGCCGGCAAAACAGACCGAAATATTTGGAGATTCCGAATTAACTCGCTATCTTTGTCCTGACAAAGTTTGATCAGGGTTCTGACCTCCAGGGGTCGGGATTCTTATTTTTTTGACGACAACACAATGGCAAAAGAGATCATCTATCTGACGGCCGAGGGTTACAAGAAACTCAAAGACGAACTCGACCACATGCGTTCGGTGGAACGCCCGGCCATCTCGGCGGCCATCGCCGAGGCCCGCGACAAAGGCGACTTGTCCGAGAATGCCGAATACGATGCCGCCCGGGAAGCCCAGGGACTGCTCGAAATGCGCATCGCCAAGCTCGAGGATACCATCGCCAACGCACGCATCATCGACGAATCGAAAGTCGATAAGAGCAAGGTGCAGATTCTGAGTCGTGTAACGCTCCTCAACCACAAGACCGGCAAAGAGGTGGTATATACCATCGTCGCCGAGCACGAGGCCAACCTGCGCGAAGGCAAGCTGGCGATCGGCACCCCCATCGCCAAAGCCCTGCTGGGCCACAAGAAAGGCGACTGCGTGGAGGTTACCGTCCCGGCGGGCACGATGCAGTTCGAGATCCTCGACATCAACATCTGATTCCGGCCGCGGGTACCGCGGAGACACATACATATCATATTTTTCGAAGGTTGTCTTGCGACAACCTTTTTTTGATTATTTTTGTGCCGCAAATGAGACTCGGCAGACGATACCTACGCATCTTCGGCGCATGGATGGCATTCTCCGTGCTGCTGACCGCTTTCGCGGGCAAGAGTCTGCACACCCATCCGGAAGAGTACTACCGCGCGTTCGCCCGCTCGGCGCAGGAGAGTCCGCTCGCCGACCTGAACGACGACTGCCCGCTCTGCCACTTCCAGTTTTTCTCCTGCCTCCCCGCCTCGCCGGGGATGCTGACCTGCGAATTCCGGCTGCTGCTCACGATCGTACCCCGCTACGCCTACACGCCGGAGGTGCTTCGTCTCCACGCCCGCTCATTCCGCGCCCCGCCCTTCGCGGGATGACGCTCCGTCTGCACCCGGCCGGTTCCTTTCCCGGCCGTATCCTCGTGCAGGCCGCTCTTCGCGGCTCAGACCGGCACGACCGCCCCGTTTTACCAACAACATTATTTAATAACACCCACCAAGATGAAGAAGATCATCCTCGCGGCACTGCTGTGCCTGCTCCATACCCCGCTGCTCCACGCCGATCAGCTTACCCCCGCACCGGAGAGCGAAGCCCACCTCTACGGCCATGTGGTCGATGCCGAAACGGGCGAACACCTCCCCTATGCGACCATCACGGTGCCCGGCACCACGATAGGCACCACCACCGATGCCACCGGACACTACTTCCTCAAGCACCTGCCCGTAGGAACGATTACCCTCGAGGCCAAATCGCTCGGCTACGATCCCCAGCGCCTCGAAACCACCGTCAAGGCGGGACAGACGGCCGAACTCAACTTCGAGATCCGCGAAAGCCGCATCACGCTGGACGACGTGGTCGTCTCGGCCAGCCGCAGCGAAACCACCCGCAAGACGGCACCGGCGCTGGTCAATGTCCTCGACCGCAAGCTCTTCGACAACACCAACTCGGCCTGCCTGGCCC
>JAIEHQ010000169.1 GCA_029065825.1 Alistipes sp. | reverse complement strand
ACGATCTGGTCGGGGCGGCCGGTTCCAGCACGGAGAGGATCGCCCGTCGGTCAGGTGGCCCCGGCCGGTGGCGGCCAGCGAGCCGTAGAGGGTTACGCGGTAGCCTTCGGCACCGGGGTTGCGGCGGAGGAACTCCTCGGCCGCTTTCTTGGGACCCATCGTGTGGCTGCTCGACGGGCCGTTGCCTATTTTGTAAAGTTCTCGAAGCGACTGCATCTCTTGAAAAGACTTCGGTTCAAAAATACGATATTTTTCCGAAGAGCCGCAACCTTCGTGCATTTTTCGCGGCCGGAATCGCGTCCGGGGACTTTCCCGGGCGCTGCGGCAGGGAGCGGCCGTGCCGGTGCGGGACCGTTCGGGGCGATCAGCGCGAGAGGTCGATGCCGTGGCGGCGGAAGTTCTCCAAATCCTCCTCCGAGAGTCGGGTCTTGCGGAAGGGAACCGCCCGGTTGTGGTCGTTCAGATAGCGGCGCGGGGCCTCGTAGTCGAATGCGGGGCTGACCAGCGAGCAGCCCGGATCGAGGCAGTCGCCCTCGATCGAGGCGATGTCGGCCAGCGTATGGAACATGGAGTGGGTCGTGGCCGGGGCGCTGCCGTTGGCGCGGGCTGCCTCCGCCTTCTCGGGGAACTCCCGGCAGTAGGCGGGCGAGAACCACCCGAGGTTGGCGATCCAGAGCTGGTAGAAGGTCATGGTGGGCGAGGCGTGGAGGAAGCGCCCGCGTGCGTCGTCGAGCATGTCCTCGCCGTGGTCGGCGCAGTAGAGCAGGGCCGAGCAGTCGTCGTGCAGCGAGCGGAGGAAGTCGATGGTCTCGGAGAGGAAATAGTCGGTGTAGAGGATCGAATTGTCGTAGGCGTTGCGGAGCTCTTCGATGTTGTGTTTGCCGATCGAGGCGTTTTCGTCCGGCGAGAAGCGGGCGAACTGCCGGGGGTAGCGCGCCCGGTAGTCGAAGTGGGAGCCGTAGCAGTGGAGGATGAAGAGCAGGTCGTGGTCGGGATCTTCGGCGATGGCCTGCTTCATGGCTTCGAGCAGCTGCATGTCGTGTCGCGGAGCGGGCAGATAGACCCGGTGGTCGGCATCGCCGGCCAGCTTGTCGATCATGGCTCCCTGGGGCAGCTGGTTGGAGATGAACCAGGTGGTGAAGCCCGCCTCCCGGAACAGGGCGGGAAGTCCCCGCCGGCGGAACAGCTCCTCGTGCTGGTCGGTGCCGACCGACGAGAGAAGCAGCGGAACGCTTTTGTGGGTGGTGTTGCTCTGCGTGACCGTATTGCGGAAGACGATCAGGTCGTCGAGCCGTGCGAGGCGCGGGGTGGTCGGCCGTCCGTAGCCGTAGAGCTGCCAGTTCATGGCGCGCGATGCCTCGCCGATGACATAGACGTAGATTTCGCGTCGGCCGGCGCGGTGGGTGCGCCGGGCATGGAACGAGAAGTCGGCGGAGGTCTGCTCGAAGCGGGCCATCTTGCGGAACTCCTGGCCGCAGAGCCGGATGTTATACATTACGTTGATCGGGAAGATCTCCGTGACGAGCACCCGCCGCTCCTCGCTGGTCCGATAGGCGGGGATGAGCAGCAGCAGACCGATCGAGAAGAAGGAGAGGCCTGTGAGCGACAGGTTCTTGCGTGCGGTGCGGGAGAGGCAGTGCTTGTGGCCGATGTCGCGCGAGGCGAACCAGAGCAGCGGCAGATAGATCAGGCAGACGATGATGATCGCGGGGTAGATGTTCGACAGCAGTTCGCCCGCCTCGCCCGGATTGGTGGTCAGCAGGTTGGTAAACATGTCGGTGGCGATGATCGAGTTGCCGAACAGGTAGAGCAGCACGATCTGGAACGCGCACAGAATGACGATCGGAAAGGCGAGCCAGATCGTGATGCCCGAGCGCTTCAGCGCGGCCGACCAGATGAGGTAGATACCCATCGGCAGAAAGAGCGACGCTTCGGCCGACCAGATGGTCATGGGTTCGGTATAGAGCAGGACGAGGTTGGGAACGATGAGCGTGACGACGAAATAGATCGCCAGGAGAATGGAACCTCTGCTGAGGTGGTTTTTACGTTGTATCGCCATGGGGTTTGCGTAGTTTTTAGAATGCCTCGTTCATGCTGAACAGAATGCCCGAGGTCTTTCTGCCGAAGCCGTAATCGACCCGGATATTGACGCGCTTCTTGAACTCCCAGCGCAGTCCCGCGCCGTAGTTGGGAAGCGTGTGGTCCCAGCGGAAGCGGTCGATGGCGGGGAACACGTTGCCCGCACCGCCCCATACGACGCATCCGATGCGCCGCCAGATGCGCTGCCGCAGCTCGACCTGAAAGGTAAGCATGTCGTTGTCGTTGTAGCGGCCCAGATAGTACCCGCGCATCCGCTGCGATCCGCCCAGCTTGGCCTTGAGCGACCAGGGGGTGTGCGGGGAGTTGAAATCCCCGTAAAGCTCGCAGGCCAGCACGGAGCCTTTCCACAGGGGCTGGTAGCCGCTGATCGTCGTCTCGACCTGCCAGAGCGAGCGGTCGAGCGAGGAGAGGAATTTGGGTCTCCACGAAGCCTTCATGGCGATGTATAGCCCCTTGCGGGCATCGGTAATCACGTCGCGGGAGTCGTACTCCAGCAGAGCGCCGATGCCGGTTGCGGTCGTCGTGGGGTTCTCTCCTTCGATGTACTCCGGCCGGCCGAACTTGCGGCCCCGGATGTGGTGGAAATCGAGTTCGATGCCGGCGAAGAGATTGCCCGCTGCCTGGCGGAGGTACTTGACCGACACTTCGAAGCGCGAATCGAGAAAGGAGCTGCGCGCGTTCTCGCTGCCCGCCCTGTAGCCGATGCCCCAGTATTTGGTCGGCTGCGAGTAGAAGGATAGCGCATAGACGATGCGGTGCCGGTTCTGGCGCAGCAGGGTGTTGCCGTCGATGCCTACCTTGTAGAATCCGGGGGTCCCGCCAGATAAAAATGACCAGATGATCGAGGGCGGGGTGAGCGAATCGGTGCGGTCGATGCGGTAG
>JAIEHQ010000168.1 GCA_029065825.1 Alistipes sp. | reverse complement strand
TTTGTGCCGGGACTCGTCTCGCCCGGTATGCTGCCCGGATATTTTCGCAGAGCTGTTGCTGCATCTCTTGAGGCCTTCTTTTCAAGCCCTTTGCTGTCGGATGCCGATTTGTCTCTATTTGGTCGTAGCCGGCTCCGAGGAAGACACTTCCCTGACGAATCCCATTTTGTGAGGAGGCCCCGGGAGTGTATTCGCCTGAAGTGGTTATTGCGAGTGTTGCATAATGGAGCGATCTTTGCAGAGGTAAAGATGAGATGAAATCATAAGTGTTTATAGGGTTTGAGACGTTAGGAATTTTTTGCCAAGGAATTTATTTGTTAAAGATTGTGTGAGAAAAGGTTCCCTGAGAAGGGAACCTTTTCATTATTTCGGGGGAAGGCCGAAGAGAGGCTGGCTCTATCTTCCGGCGCATATTTTATTGTCGTCGGAGTAGTACGTCCTGCGGTAACGGCTGTTGCTTCGCGGGGTGCATCATTGCCGCAGTCGTGGTTTTATTTTATCAGAGTAGATCTGATCCCTCGGGGAGGGAGGATATAACCATCCGCCTGCCTCCGACGACAATGGGATGCCCCGATTTTTCCTCGCAACTCTGGGCGGCCGGTTGCGACAGGGTATTCGTGCGATGGAGTCGGCAGGCGGAAGTTCTATCCTCGGTTTCTGCGCGGCAGTTTGGGGAAGAGTTTGCGGATGCGGACCAGCGAGGAGGCTATTTTTCCTCCGGCGACGATCAGGGTTACGGCCAGCAGAATGAGTACGATGCCCCCGGCGATGCGGGGCGTGAGGCGCTCGCCGAAGAGCAGCACTCCGAAAAAGATGGCCGTCAGCGGCTCCAAAGCACCCAGGATGGCCGTCGGGGTGGCACCGATGTATTGCACGGCCCGAGTGGTCGATACGAGCGAAACGACAGTCGGCAGAAGGGCCAATGCGATGAGATTGACCCAGTGGTACCATCGGTGCGGCAGGATGAGCGACGCGCCTCCCCCGACGCGGACCAGGAAGACCGTGAGTCCGAAAAGCAGCGCGTAGAAGGTCAGTTTGACCGTCGGAATCGTCCGCACGCGCGGACGATTGACCCCGATCATGTAAAGGGCGTACGAGAGCGAGGAACCCATTACGAGGGCGATGCCCGTCGTGCTGAGCGTCTCGCCCCCTTCGCTGCGGTAGAGCAGTCCGATACCGGTCAAAGCCAGGGCGATGCAGGCGACCGTCAGCAGCGAGATCCGCTCTTTGAATCCGATGGCCATGATGAGCGCCACCATGATCGGATAGACGAACAGCAGCGTCGATGCGATGCCCGCGGCCATGTAGTTGTAGCTTTGGAACAGTGCGAGCGAGGAGAAGGCCACCAGCAGTCCCAGGACCGCCAGCGGGAGGATTTCCGTCCGTTGCAGGCGGAAGGTGCGGCCGCGCGAGCGGATCATGTATCCCAGGATCGGAAGCGCCAGCAGGTAGCGGAAGAAGAGTACCGAGTCGGCATCCATCCCCTCCTGATAGAGCGGAAGTGCGAAGAGCGGGTTCATGCCGTAGGTCGCGGCGGCGATCGAGCCGTAAATGTATCCTTTCGCTTTGTCGTTCATGATCGTTCGTTTATGCGGCTGCAAAAATAACATTTGTTTCCGCAGGGCAAAGCCGAGAGGTGCGGTTCCGGTAAAAAAATCCCCGAAACGAGAGTTTCGGGGAAAGGTGCTGCGTCGGCGGTGCGGCGCGGTCACTGCTTGTTCTCGTGCTGAGCACCCCGTTTGGTGTAGAGGAACCGGCGGATCTTCTGGGTCGGGGTTTTGACGAATCCCTCCTCCTCTTCGACCACCTCCGAGATGCGGGAGAACCGGTTCACGCGTGCGTTCACGAAGTCGATTACCTCCTTCTTCAGGTTCTCTTTCCAGTTTTCGAAGTCCTCTTTCCAGCCGTCGAATTTGGCCTCGATCGCCTCCGTGTTGAAATGGACCAGGGCTACCAGACGGCCTTCCTGTTCCGTGACCACCGAGTCGGCCACGCAGACATGCGAGTTGAGTACGCTCTCGATGTCTTCGGGGTAGATGTTCTCGCCGCTCGGACCGACGATCATGTTTTTCAGGCGACCCTTGATGTAGAGCCAGCCGTCTTCCGAAAATTCGCCCAGGTCGCCCGTGCGGAACCAGCCGTCGTCGGTAAAGACCTCGCGCGTGGCCTCGGGATTCTTGTAGTAGCCCATCATGATGCTCGGGCTGTGGGCGACGATCTCTCCCTGGCGCGTGTCGGGGTTGATGTTCTCGAGCCGCAGTTCGACTCCCGGAGCCGCCGGGCCGGTCGAACCCCAGCGCACCTGCGAGGGGGGGGCACCCGCAAGCAGGGGGGCCG
>JAIEHQ010000167.1 GCA_029065825.1 Alistipes sp. | reverse complement strand
CACTGCATTTCTTCGGCATCGTCTGTTGTGTATAAGAGACATATGGTATTCGCCGAGGGCGAAGTCGCCGGTGCGCCGAAATTCTTCCAGGGATCGAAGGTCAAGGAGAACTACACCACCGTCGATAAGCAGCTGGGCGGCACCTACACCCTGCACGTCGAGTTCCCCTACGACGAGCGGATGCAGCTCTCCGAACTGCAGCTGCGCATCGAAGCCAAATGCGCTGCCGGCGACGAATTCATGCTGCTGAACGCCAACACGGGCGAGATCGTCAAGGCCAAAGAGCTGGAGAAGAACCCGGCGATCGTCCGCGAGTGCGGTCTGGTCGTTGCACGCGGTGTCAATACCCTGCAGCAGGAGCTGGCCTACGACGAGGCCATGACGGCCCTGCCGAGCGACTACAAGCGCGTGACCACCGAGGTCGATAAGGCCGAGATCCTCTACGCAATGAACCGCGCCAACGTGACCGACAAGGCGCTGAAAAAGGCCGACCTGTCGGCATTCAAGGCCAATGTCGATGAGAACCTGAAGAACGACCGCGCCACGCAGCACATCGCCGTGAAGGGCTACGCTTCGCCCGACGGCCCGATGAAGTTCAACGACAAGCTCTCGAAGGAGCGCAGCGAGTCGGGCGACAAGGTGATCGCCAAGCTGCTCAAGGATTCGGGTCTGTCGATCGACGTGGCTGCCTACGGCGAGGACTGGGAGGGCTTCCAGGAGCTGGTGCGTGCTTCCGACATCAAGGACAAGGAGCTGATCCTCCAGGTGCTGAGCATGTACACCTCTTCGACGCAGCGCGAGGAGCAGATCAAGAACATGGCTTCGGTATTCGATGAACTGAAGAAGGACGTGCTGCCGCAGCTGCGCCGCGCGCTGGTGGTAAACAGCACCGACATCGAGGGCAAGAGCGACGCCGAGATGATGGCGCTGGTCAATGCGGGCAAGCTGGACGAGCTGAATCTCAACGAGCTGCTCTTCATCGCCGAGTCGGTTGCCGACGACGATGCCACCAAGGCGGCCGTGCTGAGCCATGCGGCCCGCAAGTACGACGACGCACGCGCCTACAACAACCTGGGCATCGTGCTGACCAAGACCGGCCATGAGGCCGAGGCGCTCGATTGCTTCCGCAAGGCGGCCCGCCTGGGCGAGTCGTCGGCCGCGCTGAACGGCAACATGGCTCTGGCCAACCTGGCTAACGGCAACATCGCCGAAGCCGAGAAGTATGCCAAGGGTGCCGATGCCAAGACCAAGAGCCTGGTAGCCGCCGCACAGGGCGAGTACAACGCCGCCGCCAAGCAGCTCGAGGGCAAGAACGCCGCCATCGCCAACACCCTCAACAAGGACTACGCCGCCGCCAAGCGCGCGATCGCCAAGGACGCTTCGGCCGAAGCCGACTACCTGCGTGCCGTGATCGCATCGGAGCAGGGCGACATGAAGACCGCCGAGGCCCAGCTGCGCAGCGCCGTGAAGAAGGAGGCATCGCTGGCCGGAAAAGCCGCCCGCGACGCACACTTCAGATCGCTCTTCGAGAACGGCCTGACCTTCTAAGGCAGGATCGTCCGCAACGAACGCAACGTCCGCATCTTTCGAAGATGCGGACGTTCGCTTTCATGACCCGTACACCCGGCGAAAAGCGCCGCCCGGTCCTTATCCGCTACAGCGGAGCACGGCTCCGGCACGAAATTCGCACAAAAAAAGCGATCGGACCGCCCGAAAGCGGAAAAAATCCGAAAAATTGCTAATTTTGCTGAAAATAAACTTTTTCGGGATGCCGACACTGCATGCGGCCCGCGAGGTGCCGCATGCAGTGTCGGGATTCCCGCCGTTAAAACAGAAAGTCACTATGGAATACGCGAATCATTTGAAGGAATACGCTCCGGCTCCGAGTCAGGAGCGGGTGGCCGAGGAGGTGGCGCGCCTGCGCAAGGCTGCCGAGCGCAACAGAAATCCGGAGGTCTATAAGTTATGCTATTCGGCCATCGACCTGACCACTCTTTCGTGCAACGATTCGGTGGAATCGGTCTCCGAGTTCGCAGGCAAGGCGGTCGCTTTCGGCAAGGAGTTCCCCCACCTGCCCAACGTCGCATCGATCTGCATCTACCCGCCCTTCGTCGAGACGGTGGGTGTCGCCATCGACGGCACCGACCTGCGGATCACGAGCGTCGCGGGCGGCTTCCCTTCGTCGCAGACCTTCCTCGAGGTCAAGGCGCTGGAGGTGGCCATGGCCGTCGAAAACGGCGCGGACGAGGTCGATATAGTGCTCAACGTCGGTAAGATGCTCCAGGGCCACTACGACGAGGCGGCCAACGAGGTCGAGGCGATCCGGGCGGAAACGGACCCCGACGTGGTGCTGAAGGTCATCATCGAATCGGGAGCGCTGAAAACCCCCGACCTGATCCGCAAGGCCTCGCTGCTCTCGATGTTCGCAGGCGCCGACTTCGTCAAGACCTCGACCGGCAAGACCGACGTTTCGGCAACGCCCGAAGCGGCTTTCGTGATGTGCGAGGCGATCCGCGACTACCATGCGAAAACAGGCCGCAAGGTGGGATTCAAACCCGCCGGAGGAGTCCGCACGGCGGAAGATGCCGCCCTCTACTACACGATCGTCGAGGAGGTGCTCGGCAGCGAGTGGCTCACGCCCGAACTTTTCCGCATCGGCGCATCGTCCGCCGCGAACAACCTGCTCTCGGCCATCGAAGGACGCGACGTGAAGTTTTTCTGACGGCCGCAAAGCGGAACGAACCCGGAATCAGGGACCATACCCCAGGCTCCCCTCGCGAGGCATCTCGCGGAGGGAGCCTTTTTCGCGCCGCCGCTTCGGACCGGGAGAGCCGCTTCGCGCCGGCGGACGGCTCCTTCGAGGAAGCATGCCGCCGATCGCCACGGCGCGTGCGTTCCGACGGCAACCAGCCGCAGTCAGCGGGAGAGATAGCGCTCGGTCAGCCGCGAGACGGCGTAATCGCCCAACTCCTCCTCACGAACCCGCCGGTAGCGGCGCAGCAGTTCTTCGGTCCACCGCCCGCACTCGATGCGGTGGAAGACGGCATGGATGGCCCGGTGCGCCAACCGGTGCACCGGCAGCGCCACGCTCCCGACACGATGCAGCGACCCGCACGCCCCCAGCAGGGTGCGGAACCGATCGTCCGCCGCCAGCTCGGCATACTCCAGCGGACGGTCGCTCTCGATGAGCGGAAACTCGTACAGCCCCTGCCAGATGTCGCCCGCCTCGCGTCGCGCCAGCAGCGACTCGCCGCCGCAGGTCAGGTGCAGGTAGTTGAAATAGCGGGGCGCAACCGACGTGCGCCCCTGCTTGACGGGACGGCGAGCCACCGTTCCGGCTGCCCGGGCAAGACAGCGGTCCCGCAAAGGACACTCCTCCTCGCAGCGGGGCTGCGCCGGCAGGCAGCAGAGAGCGCCGAAATCCATCATCGCCTGGTTGTAGAGTCCCGGATGCGCCCGATCGAGCAGCGCATCGGCCAGCCCGGCGAACCTCCGCCGCCCGGAGGCGGTGTCGATCGGCTCCTCCAGGTCGTAAAGACGCGAGAGTATGCGGAACACATTGCCGTCCAAAACGGCCCGAGGCTCATCGAAAGCGATCGAGCAGACCGCCGCAGCCGTATAGTCCCCCACCCCGGGCAACGCCCGCACGGCGGCGTAGTCGGTCGGAAAGATACCGTCGTGCCGCTCGACGATCAGCCGCGCGGCCGCCAGCAGGTTGCGCGCCCGGGAATAGTAGCCCAGCCCCTGCCAGCATTTGAGCACCCGATCCTCCGACGCGGCGGCCAGCGCCCGCACGTCGGGAAACTCCTTCTCGAAGCGGAGGTAGTAGGCTTCGCCCTGCGCCACGCGGGTCTGCTGGAGAATGATCTCCGACAGCCAGATGCGGTAGGGATCGCGCGTCCGTCGCCAGGGCAGATCCCGCCCCCGACGGACATACCACTCCTCCAGCCGAAAGGCCACCTCGCGATCGGCGAGCGCCGCAGTTTCGCATTGTTTCATATACGACACGGTTCGATTCGTTCCTGTTCAAAAAAAGCGTTCACTCGACAAGCAGCGGCAGCAGCGCCGTGAGCGGCAGCGCCCGCCGTGCGGCACACGGCGCGGCA
>JAIEHQ010000166.1 GCA_029065825.1 Alistipes sp. | reverse complement strand
GCAAATACGGCATCGAGCCGCTCGACCCCGGGCAGTGGCGCAGCCGCAACATACGGCCCGACAACGCCCCGCATCTGCGCATCGCCCAGCTGGCCACCTTCCTCGCCCGGCACGACTTCCTCTTCGAGCAGGTCATCGCCTGCACCACCCCCGAAGAGGTGCGCCGCCTCTTCGGGGCGGAGGCCTCCGCCTACTGGGTCGCCAAAACCCGGTCGGGCGGCGACGAGCATGCAGGAGTCCGGCGGGTCGGCCGCCTCAAGGGCGATATTTTCGGCATCAACCTGGTCAGCATCCTCCAGTATGCCTACGGCTCCTACACCCGCAACGAGACGCTGCGCGAACGGGCCATCGCCCTGCTGGAGACCATCCCGCCCGAAGAAAACCGCTACATGCGGCGCTGGAGCGCCTACGGACTCCGCCCCGCCAACGCCTTCGAAACGCAGGGGTTGCTGCAGCTCGCCTCCGAATACTGCGAACGCCGGCGCTGCGAGCAGTGCCCCGTCGCCCGGCGCATCATCGACAGGATCCTGCGCGAAAAAGAGCCTTCCCGCCAATAGACGCAGGAAGGCTCCCGATTCGTACAGCCGCCCGATCAATAACGCGGCTTGTCCCTGACCTCTTCGTAATAGCTCTCCAGACCGATCTCCCGGATGCGCCGGTTGATGTCCACGTGCCGCCGGTAAAGATTCTCGTCGAGTCCTGTGTCGGCGCAGGGAAAGCGCTCACACTGATAGCAGAACTCCACTCCGTGCTCCGCACTGCACCGCCTCACGTTGCAGCTCTTGAACAGTTTGCACGCCTCCTTGCGACACCCCCGGCAGGAGGTTTCGGTCAGAAGCGTCAAAAACTCATGAAAGTCGGGGTAGCGGGCGAAGCGCGGCTCCTGCAGCACGGTCACGAACCGCGCGGCATAACTCCCGAAATTTCCCAGCGACCGCTTCAGGTCGCCGGCGGCACGCCGCACCTCGCCGTCGGCGAAAGCGAAACAACGCCCGCAGTGCAGTCCGCAGGGGGCGATGCGTTCGAGCATGAATTCCCGATCTGTTTTCCGTTCCATAGTTATGAAGTTAAAAGGTTGAAAGTTCCTGTTCCTGCCGCAGCGCCCGCGCCTCCCTGCCGGAGCCTCCGCCGGAAAGCTCCAGCACCATCCGTATGTCGCCCCGGGCATAGGCCGGCCGACACGCCGCCAGCTCGCGGAATCCCAGCCGGCGGTAGAGACCGAGCGCCGGTTCCAGCCGGCGGTTGCTTTCCAGAAAGATCCGCGGCGCTCCCAATGCAACGGCCCGGTCGATGACCGCCTCGCACAACCGCCGCCCCACTCCGCACCCCTGCGCGTCAGGCGAGACGGCCAGTTTGGCCAGCTCCCAGCCGCCGGCCGGATCATGCGGCGGCAGCAGCGCGCACACACCCACCGGCTCGTCGTCCCGCAGCGCCACGAAAACAGCGCCCCCGCGGTCCAGAATCTCCCGCTGCGGATGGTCCAGCACCCGCAAATCCTCCGGCTCCAGCTGCCAGCGAGCCGTAATCCACGCCTCGTTCAGACTCCGGAACCAGGGCTGATAAGAGGGATCGTAGGGCACGATACGCACCGCGGCACACTCCCGCGCCCGCTTCTCGTCCCGCACCCGGTCGAGCAGCGAGCGGGCTTCAAGCAGCGCCTCCCACTCCCCGATGGCTTCCCACAGATCGTGGCTCGCCTGTCGGGAGAGCCGTTCTATGGCGGCCCCCACGTCGGCGCACTGCCGCATCAATGTTCCGGCCATCGCCTTCCCCTTCGGGCAGAGGCGCACCATGCTGCGGCGCCCGTCCTCCCCGTCCCGGGCAACCCGCACCAGGCCGCGTTTCGTCATCTCCTTGACGATCGTACTTACCGACGGATGCGAATGTCCTATCCGGAGGGCGATCTGCCGGATGCTTTTCGGCTCGCCATCCATCAGTTCGTAAAACACGGGAAACCACTTCGGACGAATATCCACCCCGTACATGCGGTAAACCGAGGCGGCATCCGCCGTGATGCGGTCCGTCAGCATCCTCAGGCGGCTGCCGACGGCCATCTTGCCTGTCCTGTCGAAAAAATCCATCATACGCTCTCTCGAATCGCGAAACAAATTACGTAATCGATTACGCAAATTAAGGACAAATAATCGAAACCGCCAAACAGCCCCGAAACAATCCGCCTTTCCGACCTGCGGCACCGGCCGCCGCACCGAATTGCCGGCGACTCCTCCGGCACGGTCCGATTATTGTTGTGCGTTCCGGGATTTTTTGCTATCTTTGACGGATTTATGGACCTTTTGTAAAAAATACAACAAGATAACTATGGACATAGCAGCCAGTTTGATCAAACTGTTTTTCGGTTCCAAGGCAGACAAGGACCGCAAGGAGGTAGAACCCTACCTCGCCAAAATAAAGGCCGTTTACCCGACCATCGAAGCGCTCTCGAACGACGAGCTGCGCGCCCGGAGCGCCGGCCTGAAGCGGCAGATCGCCGACTTCATCGCCGAAGACGAGCAGCGGATCGCCGACCTGAAGGTGCGGCTCGAAAAGCCGGAGACCACCCTTTCCGAGAAGGAGAAGATCTCGAAGGAGATCGACGAGACGGTCAAGCGCATCGACCAGAAGATCGAGCAGAAGCTCGACGAACTGCTGCCCGAAGCCTTCGCCATCATGAAGGACACCGCGCGGCGCTTCGCCCGGAACGAGACGGTGGAGGTCACGGCCAACGACTTCGACCGCGAACTGGCCGCCACGAAGGAGTTCGTCCACATCGAGGGCGACAAGGCGATCTATGCGACCCACTGGCTCGCCGGCGGCAACGACGTGAAGTGGGACATGATCCACTACGACGTGCAGCTCTTCGGCGGCGTGGTGCTCCACAAGGGCAAGATCGCCGA
>JAIEHQ010000165.1 GCA_029065825.1 Alistipes sp. | reverse complement strand
GCCTTCGCCCACGGCCAGCATCGCGGCGACGGTCATCAACTGCGACGCGACGCGGTCCAGATCGCCGATCGCCTCCGCAGGTCCCTCCTCCCGCCGGATCTTGTCGGTCAGCAACGCCGTGAAAGCACCCAGCTCGTCCACCGTTCCGTAGGCCTCGACCCGCAAATCGGTCTTATCGACCCGTTCGCCGCCGATGAGCGACGTGGTCCCCCGGTCGCCCGTTTTGGTATATATCTTCATAGTCTGAAATGTTGTTTCGGCAAATAGTTGTTGAACAGCAACAGATACCCCCGGTTATCCACCGATGTCGAGGCATGCTCCCGCACCAGCCGCCGGCACTCTTCGATGCGAAGGGCGTCGTCGTAGGGACTCATCACGCAAAGCGTCGTCCCCCTCTCGCTGGCCCGGCCGAGCATCTCCGGCAGACGCTCCGCAGGAAAATCGCGGGTCAGTACGTTCATATCGACCTCCGCCGCACAATTCAGGCCAAAAGTCCGGTAGCCGCAATGGGAAAAAAGATTCTGCAGCTGCACGGCACGGCGCTTCGCGACTCCCGCCTCCAGAAGTGCCTCGTAAAGAGCGCGCTCCGACGTGCGCAATCCCCGTTTCATGAAGGTCTCACGCACCAGCGCATAGACGAAAGGCGAGTGCACGCCATGTCCCCGGAAATGGCGTGCCCGGACCAGACGGTCCGCAAACCGGGTCATCTCCGACAGCCGGCGGCGAAGGTTGCGCCCGGTCCGTTTCATTGCTTGAGCATTCCGGCCAGGCGGCCCGTCGAAAAGGCGATCTGCAGGTTGTAGCCGCCCGTATTGGCATCGATGTCCAGCACCTCGCCGGCGAAGTAAAGCCCCTTGACCTTGAGCGACTCCATCGTGTAGCGGTTCACTTCGTCGCAGCGCACGCCGCCCGCCGTGACGACGGCATATTCGAACGGGGCATAGTCCTTGATCGGGAACACCATCCCCTTGAGCACCTTGACGAGGCGCTCGAACTCCTGCTCGCCTACCTTGCGGATGTAGCTGCGCGAATGCACGTCGATCTCCTCGGCCAGAGGCACGACCATCGGCTTCGGAACGAGTTTGCGCAACAGCTCGGCGAAAAACTCCTCGGGTGCCATCTCCGCCACCTCCCGCCGGATCCGGTCGCGCAGCATCTCCTCGGTCAGAGCTGGCTTCATGTCGATGGCCAGCTTCACGCTGCGGCCGTCGATGAGCGCATCCACCGCATCCCGGCTCAGCCGGAGCGCTACGGCACCCTCGATGCCCCGCTCCGAGAATCCTATTTCGCCGAACTCCTCGCGCACCGCCTCGCCGTCGATCGAAAGCGTGGCGCGCACGTTGCGGAGCAGCAGCCCGTGCAGGTTCTTCATCTGCGGATGCGACGAGACGAGGGGCGTGAGCGACGGCCGCAGCGGTTCGATCGCATGTCCCAAATCGGCCGCGAAACCGTATCCGTCGCCGGTCGATCCCGTCGCCGGATAGGAGGCTCCGCCGGTGGTCACGATGACCCGCGAGCACTCCTCCTTGCGCTCGAAGCCGCGCTTATTGCGGTACTTGACACCATAAACCTTGCCTCCGATGGCCAGCACCTCGGTAACCTGCGTATTATAGACGATCTTCACACCGTTATCGACGCAATATTCCAGCAACGCATTGGCGATGTCCCACGCCTTGCCGCTTTTCGGGAATACCCGTTCGCCGCGCTCGATGTCGAGCTTCACGCCCTGGCGTTCGAAGAAGCGGATCGTCGCCTTGTTGTTGAACTCGGCGAAAGCCGTCGAAAAAAAGTCGGCGTTCGCACGCACCTGCTCCGCGAACTCCTCAGGCGGCCGGGCGTTGGTCACGTTGCAGCGCCCCTTGCCCGTAATACGCACCTTGCGGCCCGACTTCTCCATCTTCTCGAGCAACAGGACCCTCAGTCCGTTGCGGGCGGCCGTTCCCGCCGCCATCATACCTGCCGCACCCGCGCCCACGACGATCACGTCGAACGGTTCGCGCACGGAAATCTCTTCTCTCTCTTTCATAATCATGGCAAAGGTAATAATAAGCGAGGGCAAAAGCAAGCCGGCTTGCATTTTGCCGGGCGGGAGCATATTCGACGCTGTCAAAGTGCGGACAAGGCCGAGGGATTAAGCAAATTCAGTCGGGACAAAGAGCGGGAGGTTCAGGCCTCCGTCGGCGAACCGGACGAAAAAAGCCGCAAAGAGCAGACTCTTTGCGGCCGTAACATTTCTCGCCGAAGCGGGAATCAATCCGATATGTTGCAGGAGCAGAGCGGATAGCTCTCCCGCTGCAGGAATTCGTCGGAGACGACGACCCGAATCGCCCGGTGCCTTACCGAGAACTCCAGCGGAGTCTGGCCGAGCAACTCGCCATCGACCTCGACAGCGATTTCCGGCGACGACTCGATGCGCACCCGGCTGCCGCGCGCCTGCAGGATATGACGGATCCGGTAGATTCCGCCGTTGAACAGGTAACGGATGCGGAACAGTATATGCCAGAAATGGACCGGACGGATCAGCGACACGTCGAGCAGACCGTCGTCGGCAACGGCGCGGGGCAACTGCTGCACGCCGCCGCCGTTGTACTTGCAGACACCGATCGCGATGCTCATCAGCAGGTTGTTATAGACCAGCCGGTCGTCGATCCATACCTTCACGCCCGTCGATTTGTAGCCGAAGAACGCACGGATCATGCACCACAGGTAAAGCCATCGGCTGCTGCGCCCCTGCCGCCGCAGGTGGGCGTACCTGCGGACCACCTCGGCATCGAATCCCGTCCCCGCGACATTGGCCATGCAGCGCTGCTGGCGGTAATGGGCCTCCTCGTAGCAGACCATCCCCACGTCCTGCAGGAAAGACTTACCCTCCCGGATCGCAC
>JAIEHQ010000164.1 GCA_029065825.1 Alistipes sp. | reverse complement strand
GTCATGCACGGCGACGTGAAACCGAATGAGCCGGTCGTGCAGGTAAACCGTCAGTGGAACCATCATCTGATCGGAGGACTGGTGCCTGTCGGAAAGAACAAGCTGGCGGCGGCGGAGTATGTGAACGATACGCCGAACTATGTCGTCAAGACGAATCAGAACTTCCTGAATTTGTTGGTCTCGTGCGTAACCTGCGGTATTTATACGCCGACTCAGACCAAGTTCTACATCCCGTTACGGGAGTTGCAGGGTGCTGCGCAAGATATGCCGATAAAAACCGATGAGTAGGCCGATCCGCTGCCTGCGAGTCTTGCCCCGACCTGAGGTCGGGGTTTTTTCGTTGTCCCGCCGCCCCTTGCGGGGAATCGGGTGCGGCGCTTTGCCGCACGGTATTTGAGGGTAAGATGATTTTGTTTATATTTACCCGTTAAAAAAGAGTTGCGATGAATCGGATCAACAGACTTTTCGGTATTCGCTACCCGATCGTGCAGGGCGGCATGGCCTGGTGCAGCGGGTGGCGGCTCGCTTCGGCGGTCAGCAATGCCGGAGGACTCGGACTTCTGGGGGCAGGATCCATGAACCCCGAACTTTTGCGCGAGCATATCCGCCGCTGCCGCCGGGCGACCGACCTCCCGTTCGGTGTCAATGTGCCGCTGCTCCATCCCCGTGTCGAGGAACTCATGCAGGTGCTCGTCGGGGAGGGCGTGAAGATCGTCTTCACGTCGGCGGGCAACCCCGCGACCTGGACCGGCTTCCTGCACGGACACGGTGTGACGGTGGCGCATGTGGTCGCCTCGTCGCGCTTCGCCCGCAAATGCGAGGAGGCGGGCGTGGATGCCGTCGTGGCCGAAGGGTTCGAGGCGGGCGGTCATAACGGCCGCGAGGAGACGACCACCTTCTGCCTGATTCCCGCCGTGCGGCGGGCCACGGCCCTGCCGCTCATCGCTGCCGGAGGCGTGGCGACGGGCGAGGGGATGGCGGCGGCGATGCTGCTCGGTGCCGAGGGGGTGCAGGTGGGCACCCGCTTCGCCGTGTGTGCCGAGAGTTCGGCCCACGAGGCGTTCAAACGGCTGTGCCGTTCGCTCGGGGAGGGCGACACGCGGCTGATGCTTAAAAAGATCACTCCGACGCGCCTGGCGCGGGGCGGATTCTTCCGCGCCGTCGAGCAGGCCGAAGCCCGGGGTGCCGATGCGGCGGAACTGCTCGAGCTGGTCGGGCGCGGGCGTGCCCGGCTGGGTATGTTCGAGGGCGACCTTGAGGAGGGGGAGCTTGAGATCGGTCAGGCGGTCTCGCTGCTCGGCGGCGAGGAGACGGCGGCGGAGGTCGTCGCCGATCTGGTCGGGAGCTGTCGCGCCCGGGCGGAGGCCTGGAGCGGCGAGGCGGGATTCTGAGCGGTGCTGCCCGGTACACACGTCAGGGGGAGCGTCGCGGAGAATCGAGGTGTCGGATTATAATTAGGAAAGAACATACATATATGAATTGTTGTCTGCAAGTGGAGAATCTCGCCAAATCGTACGGCGATCTGCTCCTTTTCGAAGGGGTCTCGTTCGCGATCGAGGAGGGCGAACGTGTGGCTCTGGTCGGGCGCAACGGCTCGGGAAAAAGTACGTTGCTCGATGTGTTGGCCGGCCGCGAGTCGGCCGACGAAGGGGTCGTCACACCCCGGCGCGATCTGCGGGTCGCCTACCTCGAACAGAATCCCCTGTTTCCGCCCGGTGCGACGGTGCTGGAGGCCTGCTTCCGCTCCGACTCGCCGGCTTTGCAGGCGGTCGCCGCCTACGAGCGGGCGCTTGCCGATCCTGCGGGAACGGGGCTGCAGGAGGCGATGAACCGCATGGACGCGCTCGGTGCCTGGGGCTACGAGCAGCGCGCCAAGGAGGTGCTCTCCCGCTTGCGGATCGGGGATTTCGACCGGCCGGTCGGGGTGCTCTCGGGCGGACAGCTCAAGCGCGTGGCGCTGGCTTCGGTGCTGATCGATCCGGCCGACCTGCTGATTCTTGACGAGCCGACCAACCACCTCGATGCCGATATGACCCTCTGGCTCGAGGAGTATCTGGTGCGCAGCCGTGCGGCACTGCTGCTGGTGACGCACGACCGTTACTTCCTCGATCGGGTCTGCGGTTCGATTCTGGAGCTGGAGCGCCGGGGTGCGACCCTCTACCGGGGCGATTACGCCTATTTCGTGGAGAAGAAGCGGGAGCGGTGCGAGGCGGAGGCCGCTCGGCGCGAAAGCGACCGCAACCTTTACCGTCGGGAGCTGGAGTGGATGCGGCGGCAGCCGCAGGCGCGGGCGACCAAGGCGCGGGCCCGTGTCGATGCTTTCGAGGCGCTGGAGGAGCGGCTCCGAAGTACGCGCGACGAGGCGGCTCTCCGGCTCGAAGTGCGGGCGACGCGCATCGGAACCAAGATCTTCGAGGCGCGCGGGGTATGCAAAAGTTTCGGCGAGCGGCGTATTCTCCGGGATTTCGATTATAATTTCGCCCGGTACGACAAACTGGCGGTCGTCGGCGACAACGGCTGCGGCAAATCGACGCTTCTGAAGCTCATTCTGGGCATCGAGAAGCCCGACAGCGGTACGATCGAAGTGGGCGAGAGCGTCCGGTTCGGTTATTACGGCCAGCAGGGGCTGGCCTTCGACGAGGGGAAGAAGGTAATCGACGTGGTGACCGACATCGCGCGGGAGGTCGAACTGGGCGACGGCCGCCGGATGAGCGCCTCGCAGTTTCTGCAGCACTTCCTCTTTCCGCCCGAGGTGCAGCACAGTTTCGTGGCGCGTCTGAGCGGCGGCGAGCGCAAGCGGCTGTACCTTTGTACGGTGCTGATGCGCAGCCCCAACTTCCTGGTGCTCGACGAGCCGACCAACGACCTCGACATCGTGACGCTCGGCGTGCTGGAGGAGTACCTGCGCGCCTTTCGCGGCTGCGTACTTGTGGTTTCGCACGACCGCTTTTTCGTCGATCGGGTGGCCGACCACCTGCTGGTGTTCTGCGGCGAGGGGGAGGTGCGCGAATTCGCGGGAAGTTACTCCGATTACCTCGACTGGAGGCGCGGGCGCGAAGCTGCGCGGCAAGAGGCGGCCTCGCGGGAGCGGGTCGCAGCGCCCGCACAGCAGGCACCCGTGCGGACGGATTCGGTGCGCAAGCTCACTTTCAAGGAGAAGCGCGAACTGGAGGAGCTGGAGTTGCAGATTCCCGAACTGGAGCGGGAGAAGGCTTCGCTCGAAGAGCGGCTCTCGTCGGGAGAACTTCCTTTCGAGGAGCTGCAGCACGCCTCGGAGCGCATCGCCGAGCTGATCGGGCGGATCGACGCGTGCAGTATGCGCTGGCTGGAACTGAGCGAGATCGGAGGATAGGATCCGGGCGGGCGGCCACGGAGCGGCTTCGGACGGTTGGAGATCCGGAGAGGTGCGGGCGCAGCCGGTGCTTACATCTCTTTTTTGCCGTGCACCGAGGCGGCCTGGGCGGGCGTGCAGGCCGCGCAGTTGCCCGTGCAGGCGCTCGTCGCGGCGCAGTCCTCCTCGCCGGCGATCTGTTCGCGGGTCTCCTGCACGGCGCACTTGATGCCGAGGCGCTGCATGTTCTTGTTGGTCGATATTTCGGAGTCGATATGATGGCCCTTGATCATCAGCGTGAGCGACATGCCCAGCACGAAGAGACCGACGGCCAGGATCGAGATCAGCAGGAGAAGCAACCAGTTTGGCATGGACGTTCGATTTTGTATTCCGGATTTGGGAGTTCCGACGCAAATTTATATATTTGTTCGGTTAATTGCAAGAATGTTGTCCCGATTCTCCGCCCGGCAGTGATGCGGAAAGATCGGGGCACGTTTGTTGCGGAAAGAATCGGGTATGAAAATCGTCATTGCAGGTGCGGGAGAGATGGGAAGCCATCTGGCGAAGATGCTCAGCGGCAACGGCCACGACATCACGATCATCGACGGCGACCCCAAGCTGCTGGCCGACGTGGCCAGCCTGGCCGACGTGATTACGGTCGAGGGCGATTCGACCGCCTTCGCCGTGCTGCGCAAGGCTGCGGTGCGCAAGTGCGACCTGTTCATCGCCGTGAACCATGTGGAGAACGACAACGTGGTGGCCGCAGCGCTGGCCAAGCAGCTCGGGGCGAAGAAGTCGATCGCCCGCATCGACAACAACGAGTACCTCGAACCCAACAACAAGGAGATCTTCATCAGCATGGGCATCGACTACCTCTTCTATCCGGAGAAGGTCGCGGCGCAGGAGGTAATCAACCTGCTGGGCCACACTTCGACTACGGAGTACGTCGATTTTTCGAGCGGCCGCCTCTCGCTGGTGGTCTTCCGGCTCGATCCCGCCTCGAAGCTCATCGGGCGGGAGCTGTCGGGCTTCGCCGACGATGCCGCGCAGCTGAGCTACCGCACGGTGGCCATCGCGCGCGCGGGACAGACGATCATCGCCCGCCGCGACGAGATCTTCATGGAGGGCGACGTGGTCTATGTCATCGCACGGCAGGATGCCGTGCGCGAGGTAATGGAGTTCTCGGGCCAGTCGAACGTCGAGATCAACAACATGATGATCCTGGGCGGTTCGCGCATCGGGGTGCGGATCGCCTCCGAGTTGCAGAACGAAGTGGACGTGAAGCTGATCGAATACAACGCGGAGAAGGCCTACCGACTGGCCGAGCTGCTCGACAAGACGCTCATCATCAACGAGGACGGCCGCCACATCGAGGCGATGCTCGAGGAGGGGCTGGCCAACATGGACGCTTTCGTGGCCGTGACCGGCCGCAGCGAGACCAATATTCTGGCCGCGATGCTGGCCAAGCGCATGGGGGTGAAGAAGGTAATCGCCGAGGTGGAGAACCTCGACTACATCAACCTGGCGGAGAGCATCGGCATCGACACGATCATCAACAAGAAGCTGATTACCGCGTCGAATATCTTCCGTTTTACCATGTCCACCGACGTGCAGGCGATCAAATGCCTTACGGGCAGCGAGGCCGAGGTGCTGGAGTTCATCGTCAAGCCCAACGCGCCGGCCACGCGTGCGCCGATCAAGGAGCTGCGTCTGCCGCAGGATACGATCATCGGCGGGGTGGTGCGCGGCGACAAGGTGTTCATCGCCGTGGGCAACATGGAGCTGAATGCCTACGACCGGGTGGTGGTCTTCGCCATGCCTGCGTCGATAGCGAAAATAGGTTATTTTTTCAATTAGAATACTTTGGCGATGTCGATCCGCAACAGATTATTGCGCAGTTACTTTTCCCGCCGCATGAAGGCGATCGACCGGTTCCGCCGGTATCCGTTGGAGGTGCAGGCCGAGGT
>JAIEHQ010000163.1 GCA_029065825.1 Alistipes sp. | reverse complement strand
TGCGCTCCGCACTGCCGGCCGGCTCCGCGCCGAAGGGGGTGTCGTGCTGGGGGATGAACGGACCGATGCCGATCATCTGGGGGCGGAATTCGCGCATGAAGAGCAGGTCCTTCACGATGTGATCGACCGTCTGTCCCGGGGAGCCGACCATGATGCCCGTGCCGGTCTGGAATCCGATGCGCCTGAGTGCGCGCAGGCATTCGAGGCGATGCTCGAGCGACATTTCTTCGGGGTGCAGCAGGCGGTAGTGCGCCGCATCGGCGGTTTCGTGGCGCAGCAGATAGCGTCGTGCGCCGGCCTCGAAGAGCTTGCGGTAGGACTCTTCCGAACGCTCGCCCAGCGAAAGGGTCACGGCGCACTCCGGCCAGCGGCGGCGCATCTCGCCCAGCAGTTCGGTCAGCATATCGTCGCTCAGCGACGGATCCTCGCCGCCCTGCAGGACGAAGGTTCTCATGCCGAGGCGGAAGCCCTCTTCGCAGCAGGATAGGATGGTCTCGGGCGCGAGCTTGTAACGTGCCACGCGGCGGTTGCTACGGCGGATGCCGCAGTAGCGGCAGTCGTTGCGGCAGACGTTGCCGATCTCGATGAGTCCCCGGATGTAAATCTCCCGCCCGAAATGCGCACGGGCGACCTCGCGGGCCGCCCGATGCAGATAGACTTGGGTTTGGGGATCGAGGTCGGTCAGCAGATGCCGCAACTCTTCCGCAGGAAGGGTCTGTTCGCGTACCAGCCGATCGACGAGTCGTTCCATGAGTTCCGTTTTAGCGTTTTGCCAGCTCCTTGGCGAACTGACGCTTGCCGTTGTCGTGCAGGCTGTGGGTGCAGGGTCCCGTGATGCAGCCCCCTTCGCAGGCCATGACCTCGATGAACTGGGCCGGAGCCTTGCCCGACTTGGCGTAGGCGCGCAGCAGGCTTACGTTCTTCTTGTTCAGGTTGGCCACCTGGATGCCGTTGATCTGCGGTTTGTTGTTGTCGGCCAGGAAGAGCTGCACGGCACCCATCACGCCGCCGGCCTGTGCGAAGCTGTGAGCGGCCTGGGTCGATACGAACGGGATGGCGAACGGATCGGTGTTCTCGATCTCGATGCCCATGCCGTCGAAGATGGAGTTTATCTCCTCGAACGTGAGTACGAAATCGACGCACTCATCGCGGCGGGCCTCCTTGCGCTTGGCAACGCACGGACCGATGAAGACCACCTGTGCGTCGGGATACTTCTCCTTGGCGATGCGGGCGGTGTAATACATGGGCGAGCCGGTGTCCGAAACGTACTTCTGCATTTCGGGAATATGCTTGCGCGTCAGTTCGATGTAGGAGGGGCAGCAGGAGGTGGTCATGAAAGGCTGACCCTCGGCCAGCTTCTCGCCCAACTCCGAGCCTTCGTGGCGGATGGTCTCCATCGCGCCCTGAGCCACTTCGATCACGTCGGTAAAGCCGATCGCCTTGATCGCTCCGTAAACCTTGTCGGTAGATGCGCTGTACTGTCCCAGGATAGCGGGAGCGACGATGGCGACGATCTTCTCGCCGTCGCGCAGGCGCTGCAGTACGTCGAATACCTGCGATACCTCGAAGATAGCACCGAACGGGCAGCTGTTCAGACATTTGCCGCAGTAGATGCACTTGCTCTCGTCGATGTGCTCGATGCCTCGCTCGTCTTTGGTAATCGCCTTCACGGGGCAGGCCTCCTCGCAGGGAACGGGCATATAGACGATGGCATGGTAGGGACAGCTGCTGTGGCAGATGCCGCAGCTGATACACTTCTCGTGGTTGATGACCGCCTTGCCGGCACGGTTGAACTCGATGGCCCCCTTCGGGCAGTTCGAGGCGCAGCTGCGGGCGACACAGCCCTTGCAGAGGTTTGTGATCTCGTAATTGGTCTGTACGCACGACGAGCAGGCTTCGTCGATTACGCAGAGTATATTTTCTTTCAGCTCTTTGCCCTTACGTTCGAGCGCCTTTTTCGCATATTCGGAGAGGGGCGTGAGCTCATCCGTCTCGTCGGACATGTCGAATCCCATCAGAGGGAGCGATTTGTATTTCCAGACGGCGCGCTCCTTGTGCACGCAGCAGCGTCCCAGTACGCGAGCGTTGCGGGGACTCAGTTCGATCGGGAGACGGTCGATGCGCTCGACCAACTGATTTTCCTTCCAGAGTTTAATAAGATTGGTCAGCAACTTGTGTCTGACGATCATCACGTTGTTGGTAAGGGACATATCGGACAATAGTTAGGGTTTGCAACTTGTGTTTACCCCGCAAAGATACATTTTTACGGGTATGTTCACAAAAAATCGGGTGTAAAAAGCGAATCGGTTCCTTTGCCGCTGCGTGTCGTCGGGCGGCAATGACTCTAATATTCCGTCGGTTGCATCGGTTGCGGGCGGGCGGCGGATTCTTTTCGGGTGGCTGTGTCCGGGGTTCTTTTTCCCGCACGAGTGCCGGTGGCGGCTTGGCGGGCGGTCTCTCGGGGATGCCTCTTCTTGGTGCGGATTCGTCGGATGGACGGCATCCGGCGAGGGTGCTTCTCCGGGGATCCGACCGGCGGTCGGATCGGCAGGGGTGTTTTTTGCTGTGTGCGGTCTTTGTTCCGTCCGTCCGGTGTTCGGCCTGCGCTGCCGGCGGAACATCTCTTTTGCTCCGGAGGGACGGTTCGAGTTGCCGTTTTGTTTGCCGGGTGTTTTTCGTGTGCGGTTCTCTTTTGCTTTGAAGTGCATACCTATTAATATATGAAATGCGGATTCCGGCTGTTTTTTGCGGTTTTTGTGAAAAAAACGGTCTGATCCTTTTTTAATTCGGGAAAGAGTGTTATATTTGTCCCCGATTTCGCACCGGAATCCGGTCGATGAGCAGGTTCTTTGAAGAAGAGAAAAATAAAATGATCAATAATTTGGTTGTTTGATTTATTTTTCCTACTTTTGCAATCCAAATTGGTCCCAACGCCGATGTAGCTCAGTTGGCCAGAGCAGCTGATTTGTAATCAGCTGGTCGGGGGTTCGAATCCCTCCATCGGCTCCAGAAACCTTACGGAGCCGACTCGATGGAGGAGAGCGAAAGAGGTTGGAAATACAAAGGGAAGTTACCAGAGTGGCCAAATGGGGCAGACTGTAAATCTGCTGGCTTACGCCTTCGGTGGTTCGAATCCATCACTTCCCACAACAAAGTACCGTGCGGATTGTTTCCGGTTCTCCTTTCGGGGAGAGTAAGGAGGCATCTGCGGTGCGTTTGCGGAAGTAGCTCAGTTGATAGAGCATTAGCCTTCCAAGCTAAGGGTCGCGAGTTTGAGCCTCGTCTTCCGCTCTCGAATGCAGTTAGCGCGTGATGCGAACCGTTTCTTCGGAAAAGGTGTTTGCATCGCTCGTTAGCGTTGCAGATGGAAATGATTTTTGAAAATAAGAATTTTTATAAAATCTTAATACTTTTATACTATGGCAAAAGAGAAATTTGACCGTTCCAAACCGCATGTGAACATCGGTACCATCGGTCACGTCGATCACGGTAAGACGACTCTTACCGCTGCGATTACCACCGTTCTGGCAAAGAAAGGTCTTTCCGAGCTCCGTTCGTTCGACTCGATCGACAACGCACCCGAGGAGAAAGAGCGCGGTATCACGATCAATACTTCGCACGTTGAATATCAGACTGCAAACCGTCACTACGCTCACGTGGACTGCCCGGGTCACGCCGACTATGTGAAGAACATGGTTACCGGTGCCGCTCAGATGGACGGTGCCATCCTCGTAGTTGCCGCTACCGACGGTCCGATGCCCCAGACCAACGAGCACGTGCTGCTGGCTCGCCAGGTGAACGTTCCGAGAATCGTCGTTTTCCTGAACAAGTGCGATATGGTGGACGATCCCGAGATGCTCGACCTGGTCGAGATGGAGGTTCGCGACCTGCTCAGCAAATACGAGTACGACGGCGACAACGCCCCGATCATCCGCGGTTCCGCTCTGGGTGGTCTGAACGGCGAGGCTGCATGGGAGGACAAGATCATGGAGCTGATGGATGCTGTCGATAACTACATTCCGATTCCGCAGCGTGAGAACGAGAAGCCGTTCCTGATGCCTGTCGAGGACGTGTTCTCGATCACGGGCCGCGGTACCGTCGTAACGGGCCGTATCGAGACCGGTATGATCCACGTCGGCGATCCCGTCGAGATCATCGGTCTGGAGGAGAAGACCCTCTCTTCGACCTGTACGGGTGTCGAGATGTTCCGCAAGCTGCTCGATCAGGGCGAGGCCGGCGACAACGTAGGTCTGCTGCTCCGCGGTATCGACAAGAAGGAGGTTAAGCGCGGTATGGTCGTTGCCAAGCCGGGTTCGATCACTCCCCACACCAAGTTCCAGGCTGAGGTCTATATCCTGAAGAAAGAGGAGGGTGGCCGTCACACGCCGTTCCACAACAAGTATCGTCCCCAGTTCTACCTGCGTACGATGGACGTAACCGGTGAGGTTGCTCTGCCCGACGGCGTAGATATGGTCATGCCGGGCGACCACGTAACGATTACCGTTACGCTGATCTATCCGGTTGCATTGAACGAAGGTCTGCGTTTCGCAATCCGCGAGGGCGGTCGCACGGTCGGTGCAGGTCAGATCCTGAAGATTCTGGAGTAATACTCCGCATAAAAGGTAGTGCAGACGCACGTTTGCACTACCCCTTTTAGGAGCATAGTTCAAGGGTAGAATAGCGGTCTCCAAAACCGTTGATGGGAGTTCGAATCTCTCTGCTCCTGCCAAAATAAAGCAAGACGATATGTTCAACTACATAAAAGAATCTTATAACGAACTCGTTAATAAGGTGACGTGGCCGACGTTCCCGCAGCTTCAAAGCTCGACGATCGTGGTCATGGTCGCCTCGTTAATCTTCGCCGTCATCATTCTGGCGATGGATATTTCGTTTGAGAACATTATGGCGGCTATCTACAGAACCCTGGCTAATATCGGTCGTTAATCTTTTCAGAGACTCATGAACGAAATAGCGAAACAGTGGTATGTAGTCCGTGCTGTCGGCGGAAAGGAGAATAAGGTCAAGGAGTATATCGAGGCCGAGATTCGCCACAACCACCTCGAGGAGTATATCTCCCAGGTGCTGATTCCGACCGAGAAGGTCTATACGATCCGCAACGGTAAGAAGGTCTCGAAAGAGCGGGTTTCCTACCCCGGATACGTATTGATCGAAGCCGCCTTTGTCGGTCAGATCCCTATTATCATTCGTAATACTCCCAACGTACTCGGCTTCCTGGGCGACACCAAGGAGGACAGCCGCAAGATGATCGCGACCCCGCTGCGTCCGCAGGAGGTCAGCCGCATTTTGGGGCGTGTCGATGAGCTGAGCACGATGGAGGAGGAAAACGAAATCCCGTTCTTCGTCGGCGAAACCGTCAAGGTTACCGATGGCCCTTTCTCAAGCTTCCAGGGTACCATCGAGTCCGTCGATAACGAGCGCAAGAAGCTCACGGTATCGGTGAAGATATTCGGGCGCAAAACTCCTATGGAGTTGGGCTTCACTCAAGTTGAAAAAGAATAATTAACCAAGGAAAACTATGGCAAAAGAGGTTGCTGCATTTATCAAATTGCAGATCAAAGGTGGTGCTGCCAATCCTTCTCCCCCGGTGGGACCAGCATTGGGTTCGAAAGGAGTCAATATCATGGACTTCTGCAAGCAGTTCAATGCAAGAACACAGGACAAGGCGGGAAAGGTTCTTCCGGTCATCATCACGGTTTATAGCGACAAGTCGTTCGACTTCATCGTAAAACAGCCGCCCGTAGCCATTCAGCTCAAGGAGGCTGCCAAGGTAAAGTCTGGTTCTGCACAGCCTAACCGCGACAAAGTGGGTCAGGTAACGTGGGAGCAGATCCGTGAGATCGCTCAGGATAAGATGTCCGATATGAACTGTTTCACGATCGAGGCGGCCATGCGTATGGTAGCCGGTACTGCGCGCAGTATGGGTATCAACGTCACTGGAGAGTTTCCTAACGAGTAATTGAAATTGCAAGAATGAGTAAATTGACAAAAAATCAAAAAATCGCCTACGCCAAGGTCGAGCCTAACAAGGCTTACAAACTTGCGGAGGCCGCAGCTCTTCTGAAGGAGATTACTTTTACGAAATTTGATGCTTCGGTAGATGTTGATGTGCGGTTGGGCGTGGATCCGCGTAAGGCGAACCAGATGGTGCGCGGCGTGGTAACGTTGCCTCACGGTACGGGCAAGCAGGTGCGTGTATTGGTCCTCTGTACTCCCGAGAAGGAGGCTGAAGCCAAGGCGGCCGGTGCCGATTTCGTAGGTCTGGATGAGTATGTGGACAAGATCAAGTCCGGCTGGACGGATGTCGATGTGATCATCTGTACCCCGAACGTGATGGGCAAGGTCGGTGCGCTGGGCCGTATTCTGGGTCCTCGCGGCCTGATGCCGAACCCCAAGACCGGTACGGTCACTATGGAGGTCGGAAAGGCTGTCGGCGAGGTCAAGGCCGGTAAGATCGACTTCAAGGTCGATAAGTTCGGTATCGTCCACTCTTCGGTCGGCAAGATTTCGTTCACGGCGGAGCAGATCGCAGAGAACGTTGCGACGGTAATCGGCATGATCTTGAAATTGAAGCCGGCTGCTGCGAAAGGTTCTTATGTTAAGAGTATTTACCTCTCGACGACTATGAGCCCGGGTGTGCAGATCGATGCTAAATCAGTAGAAACCAAATAAGAAGGAGGATTTAAGAGATGACTAAGGAAGAAAAACTGGTTGTAATCAACAACCTCGCCGAGCAGCTCAACGAGTATCCTCACTTCTACATTACGGACATCGAGGCGCTGAACGCCGAGCAGACTGCGGCCCTGCGTCGCAAGTGCTTCGAGAGCGAAGTGAAGCTGATGGTCGTAAAGAACACGCTTCTGGTCAAAGCGCTCGAGAAGACGGAGAAGGCAGATGCTGATTTGGTGAAAGTATTGGAGGGTCCTACCTCGGTAATGTTCGCCCACACGGGCAAAGCTCCTGCGGTGCTGATTCGTGAGTTCCGCAAAAAGTGCGAGAAGCCTATTCTGAAGGCTGCGAGCGTGGAGGGTTGCGTGTATGTCGGCGACAACCAGCTGGAAACTCTGTGTAACATCAAGAGTCGGGAAGAGCTTATCGGCGATATCGTCGCACTGCTCCAGTCGCCCGCCAAGAATGTTATCTCTGCATTGCAGGCTAATGCAGGCCAGAAGATTGCGGGTATCGTAAAGACGCTCGAAGAAAGAAATTAACAACAGGAATTAAAACAAAATTTAATAGATTTTAGACTATGGCAGATGTAAAGAAATTAGCTGAAGAATTGGTAAATTTGACAGTTAAGGAGGTAAACGAATTGGCTACGATCCTCAAAGAGGAATACGGCATTGAGCCCGCAGCCGCAGCCGTTGCAGTTGCAGCACCTGCTGCCGCCGCCGGAGAGGCTGCTGCCGCTGAGAAGACCGCTTTCGACGTGATTCTGAAGAGCGCTGGCCAGTCCAAGCTCCAGGTTATCAAAGTCGTTAAGGAAGTTGCCGGCCTGTCGCTGGGCGATGCCAAGGCTCTTGTCGATGGCGCTCCCAAAGCCATCAAAGAGGGTGTTGCCAAGGAGGAAGCCGAGTCGATCAAGGCTCAGCTCGAAGAGGCAGGTGCTGAAGTTGAGGTTAAGTAGTTCGCTACTTAGAAGTTTCAGGACAAACTCAGGGTATAGGGCTTACGCGAATTGTAGGCTCTATACCTTTTCGGTCTAAAAATCGGAAGTGCCGTCAGGAGCTGTGTCCGGTTTTTGGCAGTTTGGATGCTCTCAGGATGTAATGTATTTACGCCGGGAGCATTAGCGGGATTAGAAGAGGCCCGATCCGGGGTATGAACGAGCCTGAGCCCCGGGATACTCAAACCTTCAACTTTAATTTGGATTTTACCGATGTCCACGACAAAAACACAACAAAGAGTTAGCTTTTCTACAGTTAAGAATCGGGTTCCCTATCCCGATCTGCTGGAGGTGCAGCTTAAATCGTTCCGGGACTTTTTCCAGATGGACACGACGGCCGAGAATCGTAAAAACGAGGGGCTGTATAAAGTGTTCCAGGAGAATTTTCCCATTACCGACACCAGAAACAATTTCGTTCTGGAGTTCATCGACTACTATATCGACCCGCCCCGTTATTCGATCGAGGAGTGCCTGGAGCGCGGCCTGACCTATAGTGTTCCCTTAAAAGCCAAATTGAAATTATATTGTACCGATGACGAGCACGAAGATTTCGGCGTGGTCGTTCAGGATGTCTATTTCGGTACGATTCCCTATATGACCGAGCGGGGTACGTTCGTTATCAACGGTGCCGAGCGCGTGATCGTCTCGCAGCTCCACCGTTCTCCGGGCGTTTTCTTCGGTCAGAGCATGCACACCAACGGTACGAAGCTCTATTCGGCCCGCATCATTCCCTTCAAGGGTTCGTGGATCGAGTTCGCCACCGACATCAACAACGTGATGTATGCCTACATCGACCGTAAGAAGAAGCTGCCCGTCACGACCCTGTTGCGTGCCATCGGTTTCGAAGCCGACCAGCAGATCCTCGAGATCTTCGACCTGGCCGACGAAGTGAAGGTTACCAAATCCGCATTGAAGAAGGCCGTCGGCCGCAAGCTGGCCGCCCGCGTTCTCTCGACCTGGGTCGAGGACTTCGTCGATGAGGATACGGGCGAGGTGGTCTCCATCGAGCGTAACAACGTGATCGTCGATCGCGAGACGGTGCTCGAAGAGGAGCATATCGACCAGATTATCGAAAGCGGTGCCAAGACGATTCTGCTGCACAAGGAGAATCTCTCGGGCATCGACTTCTCCATTATATACAATACGCTGCAGAAGGATCCGTGCAACTCAGAGAAGGAGGCCGTCGTCTATATTTACAGACAGCTGCGCGCCTCGGAGCCGCCCGATGAGGCTACGGCGCGCGACGTGATCGAGAAGCTCTTCTTCTCGGACAAGCGCTACGACCTGGGCGACGTGGGTCGCTACCGGATCAACAAGAAGCTCGATCTGTCGATCGATCCGGCGATCCGTACGCTCACGCGCGAGGATATCATCGCCATCATCAAATACCTGATCCAGCTGATCAACTCGAAGGCCGACGTCGATGATATCGACCACCTGTCGAACCGCCGTGTCCGTACGGTGGGCGAGCAGCTTTCGAATCAGTTCTCGGTCGGTTTCGTGCGCATGGCGCGTACGATCCGCGAGCGCATGAACGTGCGCGACAACGAGGTCTTCACGCCGGTCGATCTGATCAACGCCAAGACGCTGTCGTCGGTAATCAACTCGTTCTTCGGCACCTCGCAGCTCTCGCAGTTCATGGACCAGATCAACCCGCTGTCGGAGATTACCCACAAGCGCCGTCTCTCGGCTCTCGGTCCCGGCGGTCTGTCGCGCGACCGCGCCGGTTTCGAGGTGCGAGACGTGCACTACACCCATTACGGCCGTCTCTGTCCGATCGAGTCGCCGGAGGGTCCGAACATCGGTCTGATCTCGTCGCTGTGCGTCTATGCCAAGATTTCGGACATGGGATTCATTGAGACTCCGTACCGCTCGGTTGCCGACGGACGGGTCGATATGGACAACTCCCACATCAAATATTACTCGGCCGAAGAGGAGGAGGGGCAGATCGTCGCCCAGTCCAACGTGCCGATCGACGACGAAGGCTACTTCCTGCAGCCCGAGCGCATCAAGGCCCGCGAGGGTGCCGACTTCCCCGTCGTGACCGCTCAGGAGGTCACGCTCATGGACGTCGCGCCGAACCAGATCGCTTCGATCGCCGCCAGCCTGATCCCCTTCCTGGAGCACGACGATGCCAACCGTGCGCTGATGGGATCGAACATGATGCGCCAGGCCGTGCCGCTCGTTACGTGTGAGTCGCCGATCGTCGGCACCGGCATCGAGAAGGACATGATCTCGGACAGCCGCATCCAGGTCGTCGCCGAGCGCGACGGCGAGGTGGTCTTCGCCGATGCGACCAAGATCCAGGTCAAGTACGAGCGTACCGAGGAGGAGCGTATCTGCTCTTTCGAGCCGGAGGTTACGACCTACGAGCTGCCCCGCTACCGCCGTACCAACCAGAATACCTCGATTACCCTGAAGCCCGCCGTGCTTACCGGCGATCGCGTGACCAAAGGCCAGATCCTGACCGAGGGTTACTCGACGCAGGCCGGCGAGCTGGCGTTGGGCCGTAACCTGAAGGTGGCTTTCATGCCCTGGAAGGGTTACAACTTCGAGGATGCCATCGTGATTTCGGAGCGCATCCAGCGCGAGGATATCTTCACGTCGGTGCACGTCGATGAGTACATCATGGAGGTCCGCGACACCAAGCGCGGTGTCGAGGAGCTTACCTCCGACATTCCGAACGTGAGCGAGGACGCGACGAAGGATCTCGATGCCAACGGTATCATCCGCATCGGCGCGAACGTCCATCCGGGCGACATCCTGATCGGCAAGATTACCCCCAAGGGCGAGAGCGATCCTTCGCCCGAGGAGAAGCTGCTGCGTGCGATCTTCGGCGACAAGGCCGGCGACGTGAAGGATGCTTCGCTCAAGGCGCAGCCTTCGCTGCACGGCGTGGTCATCGACACGAAGCTCTACAGCCGTGCCGGCAAGGAGAACAAGCGCGGCAAGAGCGCCGAGAAGATCCAGATCGACAAGCTCGACGAGAAGTTCGCCACGGAGGTGGCCGACCTGACCAAGGTGCTCGTCTCGAAGCTCTACACCCTGCTGCAGGGCAAGACGACGGTCGGTATCTACGACTATTTCGGTGTGGAGATCTATCCCGCCGGTGCGAAGTTCACTCAGAAGCTGCTCGAGGAGATCGCCCGCAAGGTTACCGACGAGAAGTCGGGTGTGGCGATGGGCTACCTCTCGCTGGGTCCCTGCAAGTGGACCGGCGACGCGCATCTGGACGATCTGATCGAAAAGACGGTCAATAACTACACGATCGAGTGGAAGAAGGCCGATGCGGCCATCAAGCGCGAGAAGTACAACCTGACCAACGGCGACGAGCTCCCGCAGACGGGTGTCATCCAGATGGCCAAGGTCTATATCGCCAAGAAGCGTAAGCTGAAGGTGGGCGACAAGATGGCGGGTCGTCACGGTAACAAGGGTATCGTGGCGAAGGTCGTGCGCGACGAGGACATGCCGTTCCTCGAGGACGGTTCGATCGTCGATATCTGTCTGAACCCGCTGGGCGTGCCCTCGCGAATGAACCTCGGCCAGATCTACGAGACCGTGCTCGGCTGGGCCGGCAAGGAGCTGGGGCTGAAGTTCGCCACGCCGATCTTCGACGGTGCCTCGCTCGAGCAGATCAACGAGTACACCGCGCAGGCGGGCGTTCCGCGCAGCGGCCGTACCTATCTGTACGACGGTGGTACGGGCGAGATGTTCGACCAGCCGGCTACGGTGGGTGTGATCTACATGCTCAAGCTCGGTCACATGATCGACGACAAGATGCATGCGCGTTCGATCGGTCCCTACTCGCTCATCACGCAGCAGCCGCTGGGCGGTAAGGCGCAGTTCGGTGGACAGCGTTTCGGTGAGATGGAGGTCTGGGCGCTCGAAGGCTTCGGCGCCGCCAACATTCTGCAGGAGATTCTGACCATCAAGTCCGACGATGTCATGGGTCGTGCGAAAGCTTACGAGGCGATCGTCAAGGGCGACAACCTGCCCAAACCGGGTATTCCCGAGGCGATGAACGTATTGCTGCACGAGTTGCGCGGTCTGGCTCTTTCGGTCAAGTTGGAGTAATGTCCGTCCGAGAGCGTATCATTGAGGATTAGAAAAAAGAATTGCATTATGTCATTCAACAAAGACAATAAGATAAACAACGGTTACAACCACATCTCGATCGGTCTGGCCTCTCCCGAGGAGATCCTGGCTCAGTCGAGCGGCGAGGTGCTCAAGCCCGAGACCATCAACTACCGTACCTACAAGCCGGAGCGCGACGGTCTCTTCTGCGAGCGCATCTTCGGTCCCGTCAAGGACTACGAGTGCCACTGCGGCAAGTACAAGCGCATCCGCTACAAGGGTATCGTCTGCGATCGCTGCGGTGTGGAGGTAACCGAGAAAAAGGTGCGCCGCGAGCGGATGGGACATATTTCGCTGGTGGTGCCGGTGGTCCACATCTGGTACTTCCGGTCGCTGCCCTCGAAGATCGGCTATCTGCTGGGTATTCCCTCCAAGAAACTCGAGGCGATCGTCTATTACGAGCGCTACGTGGTCATCAACGCCGGTGCCGCTGCCGAGCAGGGCATCGAGCGGTTGCAGACCCTTTCGGAGAAGGAGTATCTCGACGTGATCGCCGCGCTGCCCAAGGGCAACCAGTCGCTCGACGACAGCGATCCCAACAAGTTCGTGGCTCAGATGGGTGCCGAGGCGATCTACACGCTGCTCCAGCAGGTCGATCTCGACTCGATGTCCTATGCGCTGCGTCACAAGGCCTCGACCGAGACCTCGCAGCAGCGTAAGAGCGAGGCGCTCAAATGCCTGAACGTTATCGAGATGTTCCGTGCATCGGAGGGCCGCAACAAACCCGAGTGGATGGTGCTCAAGGTGCTGCCCGTGATTCCGCCCGAGCTGCGCCCGCTGGTGCCGCTCGACGGCGGCCGCTTCGCGACCTCGGACCTGAACGACCTCTACCGCCGCGTCATCATCCGCAACAACCGCCTCAAGCGTCTGATCGAGATCAAGGCTCCCGAGGTTATTCTGCGCAACGAGAAGCGCATGCTGCAGGAGGCGGTCGATTCGCTGTTCGACAACTCGCGCAAGAGCAACGCCGTCAAGAACGAGAGCAACCGCGCCCTCAAGTCGCTGAGCGACTCGCTCAAGGGCAAGCAGGGCCGCTTCCGTCAGAACCTGCTCGGTAAGCGTGTCGATTATTCGGCCCGTTCGGTCATCGTCGTCGGTCCCGAGCTGAAGATGCACGAGATGGGTATTCCGAAAGATATGGCCGCCGAGCTGTATAAGCCGTTCGTGATCCGCAAGCTCATCGAGCGCGGCATCGTCAAGACGGTCAAGTCGGCCAAGAAGATCATCGACCGCAAGGATCCCGTGATCTGGGGCATCCTGGAGAACGTCATCAAGGGCCATCCGGTGCTGATGAACCGTGCTCCGACGCTGCACCGTCTGGGTATCCAGGCGTTCCAGCCCAAGCTGATCGAGGGCAAGGCCATGCAGCTGCACCCGCTCGCATGTACGGCGTTCAACGCCGACTTCGACGGCGACCAGATGGCCGTGCACCTGCCGCTGGGCAACGCCGCCGTGCTGGAGGCGCAGCTGCTGATGCTCGGCTCGCACAACGTCCTCAACCCCGCCAACGGCGCTCCGATTACCGTCCCCTCGCAGGACATGGTCCTCGGTCTGTACTATATAACCAAGCCCCGCAAGGGCGTGAAGGGCGAGGGACTGACCTTCTACGGTCCCGAGGAGGCGATCATCGCCTACAACGAGAAGCGCGCCGATCTGCATGCCCTGGTCAAGTGCATGGTGAACGACATCGACGAGGAGGGCAACCGCGTGCGGGTGCTGAAAGAGACCACCATCGGCCGCATCCTCTTCAACCAGGTGGTTCCCGAGGAGGTCGGTTACATCAACGAGGTGCTGACGAAGCGTTCGCTGCGCGACATCATCGCCGTGGTGATGAAAAAGGCGGGTGCCGACAAGGTGGCTGCGTTCCTGGACGACATCAAGGCGATGGGTTACCAGATGGCCTTCAGAGGCGGTCTTTCGTTCAACCTCGATGCGGTCATTATCCCCGAGGAGAAGGAGAAGCTGGTGCAGGAGGGCTACGAGCGCGCCGACGAGGTCATCGAGTCCTATAACATGGGTCTTATTACCAACAACGAGCGATACAACCAGATCATCGACATCTGGACCAATATCAACAGCAAGCTGACCAAGACCGTGATCGACACGCTGATCAAGGACAACGACGGCTTCAACCCGGTGTATATGATGCTCGACTCCGGAGCCCGAGGCTCGAAGGAGCAGATCCGTCAGCTGTCGGGTATGCGTGGTCTGATGGCCAAGCCGCAGAAGTCGGGTGTCGAAGGCGGTCAGCAGGTCATCGAGAACCCGATTCTCTCGAACTTCAAGGAGGGTCTGTCGGTGCTCGAGTACTTCATCTCGACGCACGGTGCCCGTAAGGGTCTTGCCGATACCGCCCTGAAGACGGCCGATGCGGGTTACCTGACCCGTCGTCTGGTCGATGTCGCTCAGGACGTGATCATCAACGAGGAGGACTGCGGCACGCTCCGCGGCCTGACGGCTACGGCCATCAAGCGCAACGACGACGTGGTGCAGACGCTCTACGACCGCATTCTGGGCCGGACGGCCCTCAACGACGTGATCCATCCGCTGACGGGCGAGGTGCTCTGCAAGGCGGGCGAGGAGATCACGGAGTCGATCGCCGAGTCGATCGAGAAGTCGCCGCTGGAGTCGGTAGAGATCCGTTCGGTGCTTACCTGCGAATCGCGGCGCGGCGTGTGCGCCAAGTGCTACGGCCGCAACCTGGCGACGGCACGCATGGTGCAGAAGGGCGAGGTGGTCGGCGTCATCGCGGCGCAGTCGATCGGCGAGCCCGGTACACAGCTGACTCTGCGTACGTTCCACGTCGGTGGTGTGGCTGCGGGCACGGCTGTCGAGACCAACGTCGTCTCGAAGTACGAGGGTCGTCTGGAGATCGACGAGCTGCGTACGGTCAAGGGCAAGAACCCGCAGGGCGAGGCGGTCGATATCGTCATCTCGCGTCAGTCGGAGTTCCGCATCGTCGATCCGAAGACCGAGATCGTGCTCTACACGCACAACCTGCCTTATGGCTCGATGCTCTACATGCAGGACGGTGCCGAGGTCAAGAAGGGCGATCTGGTCTGCGAGTGGGATCCCTACAACGCGGTCATCATCTCCGAGCACGAGGGTCGTGCGGTTTATGACAGCGTGATCGAGGGTATTACCTACCGCGACGAGCGCGACGAGCAGACCGGTCTGTCGGAGAAGGTCATCATCGAGTCGAAGGACAAGACCAAGAACCCGGTCATCAAGGTAATGAACAAGGAGGGCGAAGAGGTCAAGTCGTACAACCTGCCGGTTTCGGCACACGTGGTGGTCAAGGACAACGCGAAGATCAAGGCGGGCGACATCCTCATCAAGATCCCGCGTGCCGTCGGCAAGACGGGCGGCGATATTACCGGTGGTCTGCCGCGCGTTACCGAGCTGTTCGAGGCGCGCAACCCGTCCAATCCGGCAATCGTTTCGGAGATCGACGGCGAGGTGACCTTCGGCAAGATCAAGCGCGGTAACCGCGAAATCATCATTACCTCGAAGGATGGCGACGTACGCCGCTACCTGGTGCCCCTGTCGCGTCAGATCATCGTTCAGGAGAACGACTACGTGAAGGCCGGCGGCGCCCTTTCGGACGGTGCCATCACGCCGAGCGACATTCTCAATATCCTGGGTCTTACCAAGGTGCAGGAGTATATCGTCAATGAGGTGCAGGAGGTGTACCGCATGCAGGGCGTGAAGATCAACGACAAGCACTTCGAAGTGATCGTTCGTCAGATGATGTCGAAAGTACGGATCGAGGATCCGGGCGACACGCGCTTCTTCGAGGACCAGATCGTCGATAAATGGGAGTTCATGGATGTGAACGACGCACTGTACGACAAGGTGGTCGTGACCGATGCGGGCGACTCGACGGCCGTACAGCCGGGCCAGATCATCTCGATGCGCAAGCTGCGCGACGAGAATTCGAGCCTCAAGCGCCGCGATCTGAATCTGGTCAAGGTGCGCGATATCGTGCCTGCGACCTCGACGCAGATCCTCCAGGGTATTACCCGCGCTGCGCTGCAGACTTCGAGCTTCATCTCGGCCGCATCTTTCCAGGAGACCACCAAGGTGCTGAACGAGGCTGCTATCCAGGGCAAGATCGACCCGCTGGAGAATCTGAAGGAGAACGTGATCTGCGGACACCTGATCCCCGGCGGTACGGGTATGCGCGATTACGACAATCTCGTCGTCGGTTCGAAGGAGACGCTGGCTGCCGTAGCAGGCAAGTAATCCCCGGGACCGGACCGATTCCGAAACGAAAGGAGAAGATCCACATATGGATCTTCTCCTTTCGTTTTTTCGTTGTCTCGACTGGGTCCGATCGCAAGTCCGCTGTTTTGTCAGCGACCGACCGGGCTGCAGCATCGCCCCACCCGAGTATCGGGTAACCGGGCGGTGCGCCCGTAGGTTGCGGTCGCGGAGCGTCGTCATTTCCGGATGCCGGGCCAGAGGCGCTTCCTCCTCCCGTGCGGCATCATGCAAGCAAGCGAGAAGCCTGCCGGAGGATAGGAAGAGGGTAAGAGGCTTTGTTGTGTGCGGTCGGCGGAGGTTTCGGG
>JAIEHQ010000162.1 GCA_029065825.1 Alistipes sp. | reverse complement strand
AGTGCATGGTATGTTCTTACCCTCGGCACTGTAAACGGAAGTCATTCCGATTTTCTTTCCAATAAGTCCTGACATTTTGTCGAATTACGTTTGTTGATATTGTATAAAGTGACTTTTCGTGTTTCGCACTCTGTCTCCCGGCCGGAACCCCGCCGCACTTTTCGATGCGGCGGGCCGGTACGGAAAAGGGTTCTTCGATCAGACCTTGATCTCGACCTCCACACCCGAAGGAAGCTCCAGCTTCATCAGCGCGTCAATGGTCTTGGGAGTCGAAGAGTAGATATCGAGGATCCGCTTGAAGGTGCAGAGCTGGAACTGCTCGCGCGCCTTCTTATTGACGAAGGTCGAACGGTTCACGGTAAAAATCTGCTTGTGCGTCGGCAGAGGCACCGGACCGCTGACTACGGCACCCGTACTCTTGACGGTCTTCACGATCTTCTCGGCCGACTTATCGACGAGATTGTGGTCGAAAGACTTTAATCTGATTCTAATTTTCTGGTTCATATAATCTTTCTTCTTTATTCTAAATCCTTACGTTTACCACTTGCCTTCTCGATAACCTCCTTGGCAATGTTTGCCGGAACTTCCTCGAAGTGCGAGAACTCCATCGAAGAGGTCGCGCGACCCGAAGAGATCGTACGCAGCACGGTCACATAACCGAACATCTCGGACAGAGGCACTTTCGCCTTGACCACGCGGGCGTTGCCTTTCGACTCCATACCCGTTACCTGGCCGCGGCGCTTGTTCAGGTCGCCGATGACATCGCCCATGTTCTCCTCGGGGGTAACCACCTCGACCGACATGATCGGCTCCTTGATGACCGAACCGGCCTTGGGAGCGGCGTTGCGATAACCGTTGCGGGCGCAGATCTCGAACGACAGCTGGTCGGAGTCGACCGGGTGGAACGAACCGTCCTTCAGGGTGATCTTCATCGAGTCCATCGTGTAGCCGGCCAGAGCGCCGTTCGCCATCGCAGCGGCGAAGCCCTTCTGTACCGAGGGGATGAACTCCTTGGGAATGTTACCGCCCTTGACCTCATCGACGAACGTCAGACCCATCGTACCCTCGTCGGCGGGACCGATCTCGAAGATGATGTCGGCGAACTTACCGCGACCGCCGGTCTGCTTCTTGAACACCTCGCGGTGCTGTACGGTCTGGGTAAGAGCCTCCTTGTAATTAACCTGCGGCGCACCCTGGTTGATCTCCACACCGAACTCGCGGCGCAGACGATCGACGATGATGTCGAGGTGCAGCTCGCCCATACCGCTGATGACGGTCTGACCGCTGTCCTCGTCGGTATGTACGGTAAACGTAGGATCCTCCTCGGCCAGCTTGCCCAGCGCGATACCCAGCTTGTCGAGGTCCTTCTGCGTCTTGGGCTCTACCGCAAGACCGATCACAGGCTCGGGGAAAGTCATCTGCTCCAGAACGATCGGTGCGTTCTCGGCGCAGAGCGTGTCGCCCGTGTGGATCTCCTTGAAGCCCACCGCAGCGCAGATGTCGCCGGCCGATACCGACTCCATCGGGTTCTGCTTGTTGGCGTGCATCTGGTAGATGCGGCTGATGCGCTCGCGCTTGCCGCTGCGTGCGTTGAGCACGTAGGAACCTGCATCGAGCTTACCCGAGTAAACGCGCACGAAGCAGAGACGGCCTACGAAAGGATCGGTAGCGATCTTGAATGCCAGACCGCAGAAGGGATCCTCCTCGCTTGCGTGGCGCACCTCCTCCTCGTCGGTCTTGGGGTTGATACCGTGAATGGCGGGCACGTCCATCGGCGAGGGCAGGAATGCCATCACGCTGTCGAGCAGCTTCTGCACGCCCTTGTTGTGGAACGACGAACCGCAGAGCATCGGCACCAGTTTCATCTGAATGGTAGCCGTGCGGATCGCGGCGATCAGCTCGTCGGCCTCGATCGAGGCGGGATCCTCGAAGAACTTCTCCATCAGCGCGTCATCGACGGAAGCGACCTCCTCGATGAGCTTGTTGCGCCACTCCTCGGCCTCGGCCTTCATCGACTCCGGAATCTCGCGCACCTCGTAGTTGTCGCGCACGGTCTTGTCGTCGAAGTAGTAGTAGGCCTTATTATATATAAGGTCGATGATGCCCTCGAACTTGTCCTCGGCACCGATCGGCAGTACGATCGGCAGCGCCGTCGCACCGAAGTGCTCCTTGATCTGCGCGCACACAGCCAGGAAGTCGGCACCCGTGCGGTCCATCTTGTTCACGTAACCGATACGGGGCACGTTGTACTTGTCGGCCTGACGCCATACGGTCTCCGACTGGGGCTCCACGCCGCCGACGGCGCAGAAAGTCGCGATGGCACCGTCCAGCACGCGGAGCGAACGCTCCACCTCGACGGTAAAATCGACGTGTCCCGGGGTGTCGATCAGGTTGATCTGATACTGATGACCCATGTACTGCCAGAAAGCGGTCGTCGCAGCCGAGGTAATCGTGATACCGCGCTCCTGCTCCTGAACCATCCAGTCCATCGTAGCGCCGCCTTCGTGCACCTCACCGATCTTGTGGGTCTTGCCCGTATAGAAAAGGATTCGCTCCGAGGTCGTGGTCTTACCGGCATCGATGTGGGCCATGATGCCGATATTACGAGTATAGTGTAAGTCTCTTGCCATTGGTCGAACCTCCTATTAGAATCTAAAGTGTGCGAACGCCTTGTTGGCCTCGGCCATGCGGTGCATCTCCTCCTTGCGCTTGAAGGCTGCGCCCTGCTGGTTGTAGGCATCGACGATCTCGGCAGCGAGTTTCTCAGCCATCGTTTTACCGGCGCGCTTGCGGGAGTAAAGGACAAGGTTTTTCATGGAAATCGAAATCTTGCGCTCCGGTCTAACCTCCATAGGAACCTGGAAGGTCGCACCACCGATACGCTTCGATTTTACTTCGACTTGGGGTGTGATGTTCTCAAGGGCCTGTTTCCAGATTTCCAGGGGAGATTTATCAGCATCCTTCATCTTCTTGCCGACCAGTTCCAGAGAATCGTAGAAAATGGTGTAGGCAATACTCTTCTTTCCATCCAGCATAAGGTTGTTCACGAAGCGCGTTACGGCAACATCGCTGAACTTCGGATCTGGAAGTAGAATTCGCTTCTTTGGCTTAGCTTTTCTCATTGTTATTGGCTAAAAATTAAGTTTTGTCGTGGTTCTCAAATTACTTCTTGCCTTTGGCGGGTGCTGCACCTGCCTTGGGACGTTTGGCACCGTACTTCGAACGACGCTGACGACGGCCGTCCACACCTGCGGAGTCGAGCGCGCCGCGCACCAGGTGATAGCGCACACCCGGAAGGTCCTTCACACGACCGCCGCGCACGAGCACGATCGAGTGCTCCTGCAGGTTGTGACCCTCTCCGGGGATGTAGGCATTGACCTCTTTGCCGTTGGTCAATCTCACACGTGCCACCTTACGCATTGCCGAGTTCGGCTTCTTCGGGGTCGTGGTATATACACGAGTACATACACCCCGGCGCTGAGGACACGCAGCCAGTGCGGGAGACTTGCTCTTGTCCTCCATGCGCACTCGGCCGTTTCTTACTAACTGCTGAATAGTAGGCATTTCTTTACGTTTTTGTCCTTTAAAAAACAATTAATTTTCAATCTCCATTGTCCAAAATGGACTGCAAAGATAGTTATTTTTTTCATAACATCATAATTTTCCGACTCTTTTTCAGCGTTTTTTGGACTTTTCTCCCGTATTGTGATTCTTTTGCATTATAGTTTTCTGAACATCATAAGTGTTTATTTATACGTTTTTCAAAAACAGACTGTCCGACAAACGTTTGCATGCGCTTTAGCCCGCCCTGCCGAAGCGGCCGAAACCCCGCCGCCGCACCCCGGCCGCAGGTCCCGCAAAACACCTGCGCGCACCGCCTCGGCCGGCAGCGGCGAGACCGGCGGCGGACTCCCCGAGGAAGCGCCCGGCGAGGTGCCGGCGGGGACAAACCTCCGAAAAATTTTGTTATGCGGCGGGGTTATACTATATTTGTAGTCAAATTGTTCACAACAAACCGAAATTTCAGATGGAATACGATTTCAAAGAGATAGAGGCCCGGTGGCAGCGCCGCTGGAGGGAGGAGGAGACCTACCGCGTGGAGGCCGACCCGACGCGCCCCAAATTCTACGTGCTCGACATGTTCCCCTACCCCTCGGGGGCGGGACTGCACGTCGGCCACCCGCTCGGCTACATAGCCTCCGACATCTACTCGCGCTACAAGCGCCAGTGCGGCTTCAACGTGCTGCACCCGATGGGCTACGATGCCTTCGGCCTGCCGGCCGAGCAGTACGCCATCCAGACGGGGCAGCACCCGGCCGTGACCACCGAGCAGAACATCGCCCGCTACCGCGAGCAGCTCGACAAGATCGGCTTCTCGTTCGACTGGCACCGCGAGGTGCGCACGTGCGACCCGGCCTACTACAAATGGACGCAGTGGGCCTTCCTGCGCATGTACGACCACTACTACTGCAACGACACACAGCGGGCGCGCCCCATCTCCGAGCTGATCGAAGCCTTCTCCAAACACGGCAGCGAGGGGCTGAACGCCGCCTGCACCGCCGAGATGCGCTTCACGGCCGACGAGTGGAACGGCTGGGACGAGCAGCGCCGCGAACAGGTGCTCCAAAACTACCGCCTGGCCTTCCGCGCCGACACGATGGTGAACTGGTGTCCGCAGCTGGGCACCGTACTGGCCAACGACGAAGTGAAGGACGGACTGTCGGTCCGGGGCGGATTCCCTGTCGAACAGAAGCGCATGAAGCAGTGGCTGCTGCGCGTGACGGCCTACGCCCAGCGCATGCTCGACGGACTCGACAGCCTCCAGTGGAGCGACTCGCTCAAGGAGATCCAGCGCAACTGGATCGGTCGCTCGGAGGGTGCCCAGGTCTTCTTCGACATCCAGGGCAGTGACCGCAAGCTGGAGATCTTCACCACCCGTCCCGACACGATCTTCGGAGTCACGTTCATGGTCATCGCCCCCGAGCACGAGTGGGTCGAAGCGCTTACCGCTCCGCAGCAGAAAGAGGCCGTCGAAGCCTACATCGCCCAGGCCAAGAAGCGCTCCGAACGCGAACGCATCGCCGAGACGCGGCGCGTGAGCGGCGTAGCGACGGGTTCGTTCGCCATCAACCCCTTCACGGGCAAGGCGATTCCCATCTACATTTCGGACTACGTGCTGGCCGGTTACGGCACGGGAGCCATCATGGCCGTCCCGGCGCACGACTCGCGCGACTACGCTTTCGCCCGCCACTTCGGAATCGACATCGTGCCGGTGGTCGCGGGCGGCGACCTGGAGAAGGAGTCCTACGATGCCAAATCGGGCAAACTCATCAACTCCGACTTCCTCGACGGACTCGAGGTCAAGGAGGCGATCGTCCGCATGCTCGCCGAAATCGAACGGCGCGGCCTGGGCCGCCGGCTGGTCAATTACCGCCTGCGCGACGCGATCTTCTCGCGCCAGCGCTACTGGGGCGAGCCTTTCCCGATCTACTACAAGGACGACACGGCCTACCCGCTCTCCGAGGAGCGGCTGCCGCTCGAACTGCCCCCGATCGACAACTTCGGCCCCACGGCCGAGGGCGAGCCGCCGCTGGCCCGCGTCAGGGAGTGGTGCACTGCGGAGGGCCATCCGTTCGAACTCTCGACCATGCCGGGCTTCGCCGGATCGTCGGCCTACTACCTGCGCTACATGGATCCACATAACGACCGGGCGCTGGTGGGCCGCGCCGCCAACGAATACTGGCGCAACGTCGATCTCTACGTGGGCGGCATCGAACACGCCACTGGCCACCTGATGTACTCCCGCTTCTGGAACATGTTCCTCTACGATCTGGGCTACGTCTGCGAGCCGGAGCCGTTCAAGAAGCTGGTCAATCAGGGCATGATCCAGGGCCGCTCGAACTTCGTCTATCGCGAGGTCGGCACCAACCGATTCATCTCGCTGGGGCTCAAGGACCGATACCAGACCCAGGAGATCCACGTCGATGTCAATATCGTGCATAACGACCAGCTCGATCTCGATGCCTTCCGCGCCTGGCGGCCCGAGTTCCGCGATGCGGAGTTCGTGCTCGAAGAGGGCAAATACATTTGCGGCTGGGCCGTAGAGAAGATGTCGAAGTCGATGTATAACGTCGTGAACCCCGACCATATCGTCGAGAACTACGGCGCCGACACGCTCCGCATGTACGAAATGTTCCTCGGTCCGCTCGAGCAGTCGAAGCCCTGGGACACCAACGGCATCGACGGCGTGCACAAGTTCCTGCGCCGCTTCTGGGCGCTCTTCTACGACCGCAGCGGCAACCTCCTGGTCAAAGACGAGCCGGCGACCGAGAAGGAGCTGAAGACCCTCCACAAGACCATCCGCAAGGTGCGCGAGGATATTGAGAACTTCTCGTTCAACACCTCGGTGGCGGCCTTCATGATCTGCCTCAACGAGCTGAGCGGCTGCTCCAAGCGCGAGATTCTCGAACCGCTGACCGTGCTGCTCGCCCCCTTCGCCCCGCACATCGCCGAAGAGCTGTGGCACCGGGCGCTGGGCCACGACACGACCGTCTGCGATGCCGCCTACCCCGTCTGCGAGGAGCGCTACCTTACCGAAAGCTCGTTCGCCTATCCGGTCTCGATCAACGGCAAGATGCGCTTCAAGAAAGAGTATGCGCTGACGCTCTCCCCGGCCGAGATCCAGGCCGACGTGGTGCGGGCGGACGAGGCGCAGAAGTGGCTCGCGGGAGCCGCGCCGAAGAAGATCATCGTGGTGCCGGGCAAGATCATCAACATCGTGATCTGACGACACTCCCTGAAAAAGAAAACCCCTCCGGAAAGAGGGGTTTTTCTTTTGCGGACCGCCGCAGCCCTTTCGAACCGGGAGACTTCCGACCGAAAGCGGAGCCGCCTTACGGCCGCCCATCGACCGGCTTGCGCACCAGATAGATGCGGTCGTCGGCAAGCGCATAGCGGCGACGGGCCTCCTCCCCGAGCGAGGCGGCGAAGTCGATCTCCTCGGCCTCGAATCCGGCGGAGCGCAGCCGCGCGACATAATCGCGCCCATAGACGCGCCGGTGATCGTACTGCCCGAAAAGACGCGTACGCTCCCCGGGATCGGTAACCGAGTCATCCTCGAAAGTGGCGGCACGCGCAAGATCGACCGGCGAGAGCAGAATTCCCCAGCCGCCGGGGCGGAGGATGCGGTAAAGTTCGCGCAACGCCCGGCGGTCGTCGGCGACGTGCTCGAGAATATGGTTGCATATCACCGCACCGGCATACCCCTCCTCCAGCGGAATCCGCTGCACGTCGAAATGCAGCTCCGCGAGCGGACTTTCGAGATCGGCCGTCACGTAGCGCTCCGGCACCTCCCTGTAGAACTTCCGCAGCCGCTTGCGCAGCGAGACCTCCGGGGCGATATGGAGCAGGCGGGGCCGGTCGGCCAGCAACTCCGGCCGGCTGCGCAGATAGAGCCACAGCAGCCGGTGGCGTTCGAGCGAGAGGCAGCGGGGGCAGAGCGCATTGCTCCGCGAGCGGACATAGCCGTAGGGAAGAAAGCGCCGCCGCTTCGCTCCGCAGACCGGACACTCCACCCCGCGGCCGAGGTAAAGTAAGCCGAGCAGCGGCACGAGCGCCCCGGCGATGCGCTGCAGCAGCGGACGCGGCAGGCTGTTGAGCGTCCAGCGGATCAGTCGTTTCATGCTACCCGACGATTTTCTGAAGCTCCTCCTCCGTCTTGCGCAGCCGCTCCTTGCAGCGGGCGATCAGTTCGGTGGCCCGCTTCACTTCGCGGGTCAGCTCATCGACGGTCATCTCTTCGCGGCGGAAGCGGTCGAGGATACGCTCGATCTCGGCCATCGCCTCGGTATAGGCGACTTGTTTGGTTCGGGTCGTTGCCATACTCATGTATTCGGAATTAATGCGAAGCCCGGGCGGGCCGGAACTCCCCGCAAAATTAGGAAAAGTTCGCGAAGCGGCGCGAAAATCGCCGCACATTTCGCAAGAAACGAAAACCGCGCTCCCGGGCCGTTTTTCCCGGAATGCGCGGTCGCTTCGTGCGGACGACACGGGGCCGCCCTACTTTTTGTTGAAAAGATTCATCGTCCGCTCGGCCCCGATCGCAGCGAACGAGAGAATCGCATCGCCGAAATACTTGAGCCGCGCAGGCATCGCCTCCCGCTCCTCGGCCGTCCACTCGCCCAGCACGTAATCGACCTGACGGCCGCGCGGGAAGTCTCCGCCGATGCCGAAGCGGATGCGGCTGTAAGCCTCCGTCCCGAGCAGTTCGGTAATATTCTTCAGGCCGTTGTGACCTCCGGCGCTCCCTTTGGTGCGCATGCGGAAAGTTCCGAACGGCAGAGCGATGTCATCGACGACGACCAGCAGGTTCTCGACCGGGATCTTCTCCGCCTCGAGCCAGTAGCGCACCGCCTTGCCCGAAAGGTTCATGTAGGTCGAGGGCTTGAGCAGCGTGAGCGCATGGCCGCGGCTGCGGAGCGTCGCCACCGCACCGTAACGGCCGGTGGAAAAAGCGATGTTGGATGCCTCGGCCAAGGCATCCAACACTTTGAATCCAATGTTGTGCCGGGTATCGGCGTATTCCGCACCGATGTTGCCCAGTCCAACGATCAGGTATTTCATCCGCGCAATCCGTTAAGATTAGCGGCCGGCGTTCTCCGCACCGCGCGATGCACGGGTCACGCGAACGGCGCAGACGGCCGTCGTCGCCGGGGTAATGAACTTCAGATCCTCGAACTTCAGGTCGCCTACGAAGATCGTCTTGCCCACGCCCAGCGGAGTGACATCGACTACGATCTCGTCGGGCAGCTTGTCCACCTGAGCGCTGACGACCAGCTTGCGGGCCGAAAGAACCAGCTTACCGCCGATCTTCACACCCTCGGCGTTACCGGTAAGGCGCACGGGAATGGCGATGGATACGGGCTTGCCCTCCTGCACGCGGAGGAAGTCCATGTGGAGAATCTCCTCGCGAACGGGGTGGAACTGGGTGTCGCGCAGCACGGCCTTCTCGGTCTTGCCGTCGATGGTCAGCTCGATAATGTAGGAGTTGGGGGTGTAGATCAGCGGTTTTACCGACTTGGGATCTACCGAGAACGAAACGGTCTCGCCGCCGCCGTAGAGCACTGCGGGGATCAGACCTTCGCGACGGACCGCCTTGGCGGCCTTCTTGCCGTACTCATTGCGTTTTACGGCATTGATCTGGATGGTTTTCATCGAATTTTGTTTTTTATTTGTTATAACCTCGGGCGTTACTCAGTCCGCTCCGCCGACGGCGGGGGCGGCCCCCATGAACGCTTGCGGGGCCAAAGGTAGGCTTTTTTTCGGGAAAACCAAAACTTTCCGACGACGAACCGCTTCGTTTCCGGCCGGTTATCTCAGCGGAGGAGGAGCAGACCGCCGCACACCGAGACCCGATGCAGCACGTTGTCCCGGGCATCGTACTCGGGATAGCGGTCGGCACAGGCATCGAGGTAATCGGAGAGCCGGCGCAACAGCGCTGCCAGACGGCTGCGCTGCGCCTTGCGGCTGCGGAGAAGCGTCTGCTCGTCGGCGGCCCGCTCGCCCAGCAAGGCGCAGAGCGCCGCACCGCCCGCCCCGCACCTCAGGTCGAGCATGGGCTGCATCCCGAGCCGGACGGCAGCGGCGGCGGCCGGAAGAACATAATCGCGGCGCAGGGCGGGATACTTCCCTTCGAGCAGGCTCTGCCAGAGAGCCTGCCCCGTCACGGGAAGCAGCGTGCGGGTCTCCGCGGCCGCAATGTCGGCCGCTCCGATCGAGTCGGGCGGCAGATAGCCCGCATCGGCGAAAGCCAGGTCGATGACCTCGGCCGGAGTGATCAGCGTGTTGGGATTCATGAAGGTCATTCGATACTGCGTATGTTGTACTTGGCTATCTCCGAAAGGTAATACTGCTGCCGCTCGTCGTCGGGATCGTAATCCAGCCCGTCGGCCCGCCGCGCCTCCCACACCTTCATATAGATGGGCTTGGAACGGGTCGGCGGACGATTGACGATTTCGAGCGACGAGGCATCCGTGCCGAGCCGCGTGCGGAGGATCTCTCGGATGGGTTCGAGCAGTTCGGCCTGCTCGCCGAGGATGACCGTATTGAGCGCGATCTCGTACTCGTGCAGGATGCGCTCGGCATTGAAGCCCGAGGCGTAGTCCAGTCCGCTCAGCGTGCGGAACCACGAGTGCGCCACCACGATGTCGGAGGTCGCCTGCTCGTGCAGCGCACGCCAGTCGCCCTCGTTCTGCGAGGCGATCGGGATGAATCGCGAGTTATCCTGCTCGGCTCCCTCGCGCAGCACGAACATCACCTGCCCGGGCGTGCCGGCGAACTTCTCCTCGGCCGCACGCATGACCCGCTCGGCTTCGGCCTCGTCGCCGGCCGAGCCGTCGAGCATCATCACGCCCGAGAGCTGGAACGAGTTGTCGAGCCGCGAAATGTTCCAGCGGTCGGTCTTGTAGGCGATGGCCGAAACGTTGAGTCCGGCGATATAGGGCGGCACGCCGTAGTGGACGAACGACGGTTCGTAGTCCTTGTAGTGGACCACCGACCGAAGCGTTCCGTCCTCCTGCCGTGCGAACGAGGGGTAAAGCGGCAGCGTGCGTGCCTCGGCGGCCGAAAAGCGGCTCCAGTCGTGATGCAGCAGCACGTGCTGCGAGTCGCGGGCCACCCGGCAGCGCGAAGCATCCTGATGGAAGAGCGAGAGAAAGGTGCCGCGCTCGTCGGTGGCCGCCTCCAGGAAGGCGTTGCCGAAAAGCGACTTGTCGAAGGCCAGCTTGTTGAGCACCTGCCGCAGCGACTCGCCCGCGCCGTTTGCCCGCGCGACGAAGCGCGCGAGCAAAGGCTGGGCAGGATCGCAGACGAATCCCTTGCCGGAGATGTAGTCGGCCTTGTCGTTGATGATGCGCCGGTGAGTGGTCGAGCGGCGCGACATCAGCGCCAGGGCCGTCGGGAAAAGATTGTCGTCGCCCCAGCGCCAGAACCGGTCGCTCTCGACCCGGCAGCCGGCGGACAGGAGGTAGGGATCCTCCTCCCGCACGGCCTGCACGAGCCTCGTTTTTCCGATTTTCCTTGTCGTATTCATATCGTTTCGATGGGGCTACATGCGGTAAGCGAACGAGACCAGCCCTTCGTCCAGCACGTCGCAGCCGGCCATGAAGACGGCGCGCTGGCGGTTCTCCATCTCGTCGGGATTGTACCACATGCGGATCTCGTTCCCCGGGAAATCGGCCGTATTGACGGCGAGCGTCAGGTTGCGGCGGTCGGTCAGCATGCAGAACGACCGGGGCACCGGCGACGAGGCCCCGAGCGCCGACAGATAGGACGATATGCGGGTATCGACCACCGGAATGCCGTGATAGAGCAGCTCCTTGCGCCCGTTGATATAGTCGGTGTAGGCTCCGTCGGCGCTCATTCCGTCGAGATGCTTCTCGTAGGCATCGTGCACGTCCGACGAGACGAAATAGGCCAGCTGCCCCTCGGCCTTGAGGTCCTTCAGCCGTTCGTCCGCATTGCTCCAGAGGTCGTCGAAGAGCGCCACCGAAGCCCCGGGAGTCTTCATCGCGTCGGTATCGTAATTATAGGTATATACCTTGTTGGCGTTCGAATAGAGCATCACGGTCTTCAGGAAACCGTCGAAGGTGTCGAGTCCGCCGGCCGCCGCCGTGTCGCCCGCCCACATGGTCGCCCGGATACTCTCGGCGATGGCCCGCTTGAAGAGCGCGGTTTCGGCCTCTTCGAGCTCGGTGCCCGAGAGATCGTCCATGTTCACGTCGGCGCGGTTGGTAATCAGCTCATAGACGAGCGAAAAATAGTCGGAGGCCGAGTATCCCAGTTCGGCCTTTACCCGGTGGAGGCGGATGGTCTTCTGCAGCTTGCGGGCCGCATCGCCGCCGCTCCAGCCTCCGGTGGTGTACTTCTGAAGCACGTTGTTGCGCGGCTCCCACATCTGCACGGTGGTCGGCACCGGCATGTTGTAGAGCACCCTCACGCCCAGGTCGAGAGCCGAAGGGCCGCTCAGCATCGGACGGAAGAATATGGTTTCCAGATTTTTTCCTGTGTAGGTCTTGACATTTTCAAGTGCGCTCATGATCTTTGTTGTTTGATTTGACATCGGTTGTGAAACAGGTTCCGCCGGCGCGTCAGCGCGTCATCCGGCGGGCATCCGCGGCATAGGCCCGTTCGTTGGGGGTGCGGGACCGCTCGCCCGCCGAGGGATCCTCGCAGGGAAGGGTGGCGGTAGGCTGCGCCCGGCGCTGGCCCTCGTCGAACCGCAGCGCCGACAGCTGCGCACCCGGCTCAGGATCGTCGAAATGGAGGATGTTGCGGTCGTCGGGCAGCCCGTCCGCCGGACGGCCGGAAGCGATCCGACCCAACAGACGCCGCCAGCGGGCGACGGGTCCGGACGAGGCGTCCGACTGCTCGGCCGCGGTATCGACGATCCGATCGACCAGCCCCGCCGCCAGCGCCTCTTCGGCGGAGAGCCAGCGCCCCTGGCCGTTGTTCTCGCCCATCAGGACCGCAAACTCTTCGGCCGGCCGCCCCGAACGGGAGGCATAAAGCGCGGCCAGACGCTCGTCCGTACGCCGCAGCAGATCGATGCGCGCGGCCAGCTCCCCGGCATTTCCCTCGGTGGCGCAGATCGAGTTATGGATCAGATAGAGGGCATGGGCCGACATTTCGCGTCCGCCGGGCGAGGCGGCCTGCGCGATGACGGTCGCGGCGGAGGCCGTGTAGCCGTAACAGCGGGTCACGATCCGTCCCGGAAGCGAGGCGAGGGCCTCGTAGATCAGCAGGGCATCGTTCACGTCGCCTCCCGTCGAACGGATGTTCACGACCACCTCCGGCGACTCGATTTCGCGGAGCAGTTCGAGGTTCTTGCGGAATTTGTCGTAGGTGGCCACGCGCGACGAGGGATCGTCGAACTGCCACTCCTCGGGGGTGCCGATCACTCCTTCGATATCCACGAAGCAGCAGTCGTTGCGATTTTCTATTCGGAGAGTAGATTGCATGGAAAAATGATTTTTAACTGAGATTTCGGTGGTTCCGGAACATGCGGGCAGCAGGGTGCCGCCGCGCCGCCTGCGAGCCGGTCAGTCGGCGGGAAGAATCGCGAAGGTACAACGGGTCGAAGCCGCCTCGGGGTCGTAACCCTCGATGGTGCGGAGCGTGGCGCGCACCCCTTCGCCGCCGATGCGGAAACGGAAAACCGAGGCGACCGACGGTGCGAGCGGCTGCATGCGGAAAAGCTGCTCGATATCGTGGGGTCCGAGCCTGAGGTGGAGCGTCAGCAGCCGGCAGCGGCGCTGCTGTTCGAATTCGGCATCGTAGTAGCGGTGCAGCCCCGGCCGGCCGTCGCGGTCCTCGAAACAGAGCGTGAATCCTCTGTCGGGATCGTCCAGATGGAACGCCGCCAGCGGGTAGCTGCTCCCCTGCGCCGGAAATCCCCACCGCTCGCCGGCCGGCAAGGGGACTAGGCCGCAATAGCGCACGATGCGCGGAGCCACATACCGGGGATCGCTCCCCTCGTCGTCGCGGTCGCCCGTCTGCAGCAGCAGCGCCGAGGGAGCGCCCGCACAGTCGCCCGCCTGGCTGACGCTCGGAGCGAACAGCGGGTTGGGCATATCGCGTTCGCCCTCGACCGCTGCGGCCGAGTCGTTTTCGGCCCGCCACACCCCGAATGGCGACAGAAGGGTCGCGTCGAGCCGCTTCACCGCACCGTCGCCCGCACGGTAGCGGTAGGTGCGCCCCCGCTCGACCGTCTGCGCCAGATCGCCGAGCAGAATCGGCTGCGAGAAGTCGATTCGGTCGCTCCAGTCGGCCTCGCACCCCAGCCGGTAGAAGTCGTCGGCCGGCTCGACATGGACCGTGCGGGTCTGTTCGTCCGTAAACCACCGCAGGTTGAACAGGTGCCCCAGCGCATCGAGCAAGGTCTTGCGGCTGACTGCGTAGCGGGTCACGTCGGCGAATCCGACGGTGCTCCCCAGCCCCGGAGCCGACGAGAAGTCGGGCCTGAGCGAGCAGCTCCGGTCGAGCGTCAGCCGCATCCCCTCTTCCGCGCCGTGGAAATAGATCGACGAAAAGGATTTGGGCTGCGCCGGGGTAACGGGAACGGAGGGTGTGCGCACGATCAGCTCGACCTCCGTGCGCCCGCATTCCGCGACATACCCGTCATAGAGCGCCCAGTCGCCGGCATAAGGGAGGTAGTCCGCCTCGCCCGCCCGCCTGCAGAGCAGCACGGGTGCCGAGACACTCCCGGCCTCCGGAGTAACGACCGCCCCCGTGCGGGCGGCGAACTCCCCGAAGAGATACCCCTCCGCTCCGTCGCGGGTGCAGGTCAGCCGGTAGGCATCGCCCTCCGCATGGCCGAAGACGATCGCCCGATACTGGAAATAGGGGCGCAGCTCGTCGCGGCGGTCGGCATGCCGGTTGGCCAGCGCCCCCCGCAGTTCGGTCCCGTCGCCCAGATAGACCGAATCGAACCCCGTGAGACGGACGCGCGAAGCAATCCGATAATCGGTAACGTAGCGGATGCGGTATTCGAACCCGACGTTTACCGTCGTCGGGGGCGTGAAGAGCGGTTCGCCCGAGGCGAAGGAGAAACAGCCGTTGTTCGAGAACGCCTCCCAAAGCGGTTCGCCCGCTTCGTCCATCTCTCCGGAATCGACCGTCTCGACGAATCCGCCCACCGAGTGGAGGGTTTTGAAGACGCTGGCATAAACGCGCCCCAGCGGGTCGGCCGCCGCCGAGCGACTGCTGCGGCGCAGGGCGCAGAAGTCCATCCGACGCTTGACCGCCGTCATATCGCGCGAGGCGTATGCGCCGCTCATGTAGAGCGAGCGGAACAGGGCGCTCTCCATGAAATCGCTCCTGAGCGCATAGCCCGCCTCCGAGAAGATCGCCCGCACGAGCGGCTCGATAGCGAGAAACGGATGGTAGTCGTCCGCCGAAAGCATCCGCTCGACGCTTCCCAGCTCGACGGACGACGGCTCGGGCCGGTAGCTGTCACGGTGTACGGGCAGAAACCGGACAGGTCCGCGGTCGCTCCAGCTGCGGACGATCGCCTGCGGAGTGAGGGTCGTCTCGAAGTCGATCGGCAGCGTATCCAGCCGCTCCGCCGCCGTCGCGGCGAACCGTGCTGCCGCCGGATCGCGTATCTCGATCAGGTACTCCTTCGCCCCCTCGCCCGCATCGTTGGGCGCCTCCAGCAGGCAGACCCGCCCCGCATGCAGCAGAAACCCCTCGCAGCTCAGCTCGGCCGTGTGCACGGCGGCGTTGAACCGCTCTCCGGGGTGCAGGTCCCCCGCCAGCCGGAAGATCCGGTCGTTGTCCGCAGTGGCGGGAAGTCGCAGCCTCATCGTCCGCACGGCGACGGCACCCGGTGCGGTGCGCAGCGTCTCGGCATCGAAGCCGATCGAAAAACGGCATCCGGAGGAGAGATCGCAAATCTGTCGGTCGATGGTCAGTGTCATGAAACGAGGATTCGGGATGGATCACGCAGTACGATTTCAACGCAGCAGAGCGCCCCGTGACGGCTGAGCGCCTGCGGCTCTTCGGCGGCAGGAAGTTCGACCGGCTCGTAACCGTCCGAGGCGACCCGCCACACCTGAGGCGCGGCGGCGATCTCCGAGAGCGCCTCCGCGACCGCCGCCGTCTCGAAGGCGGAGCGGAGCGTGACGAGCCGCTCGCTGCGCACGGATGCGACCGTCTCTCCGCGATCCGTGCGCCATGTCGTCCGCTCGGTCCGCCGGGCGATGCCGGCCATCACCGGGAAGGTGTAGTGCTCTATCGAACCGGCGCTGCTGCGCCATGCCATCCGCACGCTTCCCGCCCCGAACGAGGCGACGAGCGTATAGTCGATACGCCCCACGACAGCCCCGTCGGTAGCGACCACGACGCTGATCGAACGGGTTTCGGGAGCGAAGTCGCGGGTATCGACCCGTATAAGGGTCAGTTCGCGTTCGTCGGCCGGCATCCGGAATTCGAGCGGCGCGGCGGCTCCGTCCCCCGTGATCGTGACCGTGTGCCGCTCGGGAATGCAGCAGGTAATCTCGTCGCTCTCCCCATAGGCCATGATGCGGCGCGACGGCATGGTCGTCAGCAGAGCGGGCGGGAGCGGCACCCCGGCCGCAGCCGTAAAACTTCTTACCGGGGAGAAAGTCTCTTCGCCGGCCAGCTGGACGCAGACCGTGCGGTCCTCGCCCCGCACCACCCCCGTCGCCCCGGCCGTCTGACGGAAACGGAGCGCGCGGCGCACGATCGGAGCGACATCGGCAGCGGCCTGCCCGACGGCATGGAAGCGCTTGCTCCCGAGCAGCGCGCCGCTGCGC
>JAIEHQ010000161.1 GCA_029065825.1 Alistipes sp. | reverse complement strand
GACCGCGGCGGTCGGGGCGGTCGGGGCGGAGCCGGTCGCGCGGCATGTTCCGCTGGGCGATCTGCTGCTCCTTTTCCAGGGGCGGTTTCCCGTTTGGGCAGCCGTCGCAGCGGGGGTGCTGGCGCTGGCGACGGGCATCCGCGCCGGCCGGCTGTCGGTGCGTTACGGCTTCTACCAGGTGCCGACGGCGCTGGTCGTCCCCCTTTACGGGGCGGTTGCGTGCGGCATTCTCGCGGGGCCGAACTACCTTCCGGAGTTCGCCTCCTCCTACGTGCTGCTGCTCTCGCTGCAGCATTTCTGCGCCGGGTTCCGCAACGGCTATGCCATCGGGGCATTTTTCCGGGGCGCTTTCTGTCTGGGGCTGCTGCCGCTGCTCTGTGCTTATGCCTTGCCGCTGCCGCTGCTGCTACTCCCGGCGGCGGTCTGTCTGCGGCGGACGCTGCGCGAGACTTTCGTTGCGCTGTGCGGCGGCGTGCTGCCGCTGGCGGGGGGCTGTTATGCGGACTGGGCGCTGGGCGCGGAGCCTTTCGATCTGTTGCGGAGGCTGTGGAGCGCCTTTCTCGAGCCGGGCGGATTCCGCCTTTTCGGTCAGGGGACGGTGCTCGTTCCCGTAGTGTTCGGGGTGGTGCTTTTCATCGTGGTCTGCGCCGTCGCCGCCGGTGCGGCGGGATTCCGGACGCAGAGCCGCAAGGCGCGCGGCATGCTGACCTATGTCGCGGTGCTGCTGGGTGCCGTCGCGCTGCTGGGTGCCGTCCCGAGCGTCACGGCGGGGATTTTCTCGCTGGCTGCGGCGCCTGCCGCGCTGCTCATGCCGCTGGCGCTGGTGCGCGTGCGGAGGGAGTGGGCCGCGTTGTTGTATTCGTTATTGTATGGGTTGAGTTTTGTGAATATATTATTGTATTCATTTGTAGCCATATAGATTTTAAGCACCTTTCCCCTCCTCTCTTTTTCGGAAGATTATATTTGTGCAATCAAATTCTGAATTGTATATTTGTTCGGAACCAAACGGCCGTTCGGTAGTCCCTACCCGGCCGACTACCCGATCATGAACGAAAACAGTTATTACCTTCAGGATACCGAAAAGCCGCTGATCGAAAAATACGCGGCGGATTCCCGCAACGAGATCAGGAGCTGCACGCTGTCGCGTTGTGCGGTGGGGTGCGTGCTGCGGGGCGAGAAGTACGTTTATTACGGCGACGAGTGCTACAGGATCGCTCCCGGGCAGCTCTTTCTGCTGGAGACCGGCGACCACTACGTGAAGGATGTCGCCTCGGACGAAGGAGGCTACGAACAGATTGTGATCTATTACTCCGCGTCCGAGCTGGAGCAGGAGCTGCTCCTGCTGGGACTCAACTACCATGTGGCGGTCGGCAACGACCACTCGTGCGGCGAGTGCAACCGATATACCCATGCTCTGCTCCCGTTCTGGCGGGCGACGGCGGATTACTTCCGCAACCTGAACGACCGGCTGGCCGACCGCAGCTTTCTGAACGACCCGGTCGCCGTGCGGCTCAAGATGACCGAGCTGCTCTACCTGATCGTTTCGCACGGCGACAGCTGCCTGAAGCACAAGCTGCTCAACTACTCCGACGCGGAGCGGGACCTACTGCGCCAGGTGGTCAGCCGCAACATCTTCAGCGGTGCTTCGATCGAGGAGCTGGCCCGCATGTGCGGCCGTTCGCAGACCTCCTTCAAGAAGGATTTCGGCCGCCTGTACGGCACCTCTCCCCACCAGTGGTTTCTGCAGCGGCGGCTGGTTCATGCGCGCCTGCTGCTCATTTCGACCGACCGTTCGATCAACGACATCGGAGCCGAGTGCATGTTCGCCAACAGTTCGCATTTCATCAAGCTCTTCAAGAAGGAGTACGGACTCACGCCCGCAGGGTATCGCCGCCGTACGGCGGCTGCATCGCAGGCCGGGCAGCCCCGGGAGGCGCAGCCTCTGGCTGCGGCGCAGGGGTAGGAGCCGGGCGCGATCCTCTTTTTCGGGAGGGGCGGCGCATCATGGAGTCGGGCAGTTTTCCCAACCGGAAAACTGCCCGACTTTTCATGCGGAAAGGTCGTTCCTGCCGTTCGGGAGCGGTGTCAATTCTCTTTGGGGACCAGTATGAAGAAGCTGCTGATCTCCTGCTGGTCGATCGCCTGGCGCACGTTGAAGCGCTTGACCTGGGTCTCGTAGCCGTTTTTGGAGACCTTGATCTCGATCTGCACGTCGCGCGAGTTCTCGTAGGTAAGGCCCAGAATGTTGAACGAGCGGGTCTCTTCGTAGGGGGTGGTCATCAGGTAGGTCTCGTTGGTGTTCTTCACGACGGCGGGGATGCTGGAGATTACCCGGTAGAAGACGCGCGCGCCCTGTGGGTCGGAGTCGATCGCCCAGCGGATGATCGTCTGTTCGAGCGCCGTCGCCCCGGGGTTGTTGCGGCTGACCGCTTCGCGGGCGGCGCGCTCGGGAATGGTCGGGTCCTGCGTGTAGGCGTTCGGCGTGAGGCGGTAGGAGAGTTCGGCCGGGAAGGCTTTCTTGCCGTCGAACTGCTTCTGTTTCACGACCAGCAGCTTCCCCTCTTCGTAGCCCTGCTTCCGGAAGGATACCGTGAAGCTCTTGCCCGAGGGGCTTTTGATGAACATAGGGGTTCTCTGGTTGGTCGGCTGGCCGTTGATGAAGACCTCGGCGTTGGCCGGTTCGGAGTTGATGACGATTCGTTTCTGGGCGGAAGCCGTTCCGGACATCAGAAAGAGGCAGGCGACGGATGCCGCGATAAGCAATGCGTGTTTCATGGTTGCTGCATGGGTTTGTGTCGTGTCCCGCGACGGTTTTTTGTGGAAGTGAGATGACATACAAAAACGTGGGACATTACTTCGTCTTCGGTCGCTCGGGCCTTCCACAACCCATACCCCAAATAACAGAATAAAGCCCACGTGAAACACGTGAGCGCTAAACTTTATTCCTTGGGGTCTCGTAAAAGTGGAAGTTTCAGCGACCGGAACAAAAATAACGCTTTTATATGTACGAACCTCCTTTTTTCGAAGGGGTTCGGAAAAGTGCGGTGTCGGATGATTCTTTATTTATCCATAGGCGACGGTTTTGGGTGGGACTTCTGCCGGGTGCGTAGCGTGCGCTACCGGTATCGGTTGCTGATGAGCGTCATGAACTCCTCGCGCGTGGGAGGATGGGAGAGGAAGACTCCCGTGAAGGCCGAGGTGGTCGTGGCCGAACCCTGCTTCTCCACGCCGCGCATCTGCATGCACATGTGGCTGGCCTCGATGACCACGGCCACGCCCATTGGGTTGAGGGCCTCCTGGATGCAGTCGCGGATCTGGACCGTCAGCCGCTCCTGGACCTGCAGGCGGCGGGCGAAGGTCTCCACCACGCGGGCGATCTTCGAGAGTCCCGTGATGTAGCCGTTGGGGATGTAGGCCACGTGGGCCTTTCCGTAGAAAGGGAGCATGTGGTGCTCGCAGAGCGAGTAAAGCTCGATGTCCTTGACGAGCACCATCTGTCTGTACTCCTCGCGGAAGGTGGCCGAGCGGATGATCGCCAGCGGATCCTCCTCGTAGCCCCGTGTGAGGAACGTCATGGCCTTGGCCACCCGTTCGGGGGTCTTGATCAGTCCTTCGCGCCCGGGATCTTCGCCGAGCAGTTCGAGGATGGCCCGGTAGTGCTCGCCGAGCCGGGCGATTTTCTCCTGGGAGAAATGCTCCTCTTTTCGGTATCGTAAGGTGTCGTTCATGGTCCGGCAAAGGTAGGCTATTTGCTCCGGTTATGCAAGAAATCGGCTAACTTGCGCACCGCGCGTCCGCGATGGGAGAGGGCGTTCTTCTCGTCGGGGGTCATCTCGGCGAAGGTCTTGGCGCTTCCCTCGGGGATGAAGAGCGGGTCGTAGCCGAACCCCTCCGTGCCGGAGGGGCACTGGGCGATGTGGCCCTCGATGATCCCTTCGAAGAGGTGCTCCTCGCCGTCGAGGATCAGCGAGATGACCGTGCGGAAGCGGGCCCGGCGGTTGCCTGCCCCCTTGAGGTTGCGCAGCAGCAGGGCGTTGTTTGCCTCGAAGTCGTGGCCGTCGCCGGCGTAGCGGGCCGAGTGCACGCCCGGAGCGCCGTCCAGGGCATCGACCTCGAGGCCCGTGTCGTCGGCGAAGCAGTCGAGACCCGTGCGGTCGTGGAGGTAATGGGCTTTCTGCGAGGCGTTGCCCTCGATGGTGGGCCGCTCCTCGGGGATCTCTTCGGTGATGCCCAGCGAGCGGGGCGTGACCAGTTCGAAGCCGGGGCCGAGGATGGCCTGCACCTCGGTCAGCTTGTGGGCGTTGTTGGTGGCGAAGACTATTTTCATGTTCGCAATCAGATATTCCAGAGTTTGGTAAATTCGTTGAAGGTAATTTCGACCCGTCCGTCGTCGGTGTATGCGGCCGTCGCGGTGTCGGTCTGCCCGTCGCGGCGGACGGTCAGGCGGAGTGTGCCCGAAAGGAACCTCCCGACGGTCGATTCGTAGCGCAGCGGGCTCTCGGCCGAGAATTCGATGGGCAGGTCGTCGGCGCGGAGGGTGCCCGAACCCGACCAGTCGATCCGGATGCCGGAGAGATCCAGCCCCGGGTTGCGGAAGGGGACGGCGGTAAGGGTAAAAGCCCCCTCCAGCCGCTTCGAGGGTTCGTGCAGGTCGAGCGCGAAGGCTCCGTCGCGGTGCGTGAGCGTGGGGAGCTGCCGTTCGTCGTAGTCACGGCCGAGGTAGTAGTAGCTCCAGCCGATCCCCTCGTCGAGAAGGCTGCGCCCCTCCGTGAGGATGACCAGCTCCCGCTCGCAGTCGATGATGCGCCACACGGCTCCGTCGTCCGTCGCGATGCGCGAGCGGTAAAAGTATTCGTCGTGGATCCGCCGGCGTTCGGCCGGATCGTCGGTCGCGTAATATTGTGCGAAGGCGAGCACGGGCCACAGCTCGTCCATCGCGGTTCGGAGCGCCGGGGCGGCGCACTGCGCCAGGAAGTAGCCCGGAAGCGTCGGCTCGAACTGCTCGTAGGCATCTTCGACGATGCAGCCAGTGTGGAGGAGTCCCCACACGAGGAGCAGCGGCAGCAGGATGGTGCGTTTCATGATCCTCTCTTTTTTGCGTTGAACGAATAGCCGATGCCGAAGGCGATGCAGCCCTGCGAGCTGTAGCCGAACTCGGCGAAACCGAAGAGCGACCGTCCGACGGCCAGCCCCAGCGGAATGAAGTGGAGGGCTGCCTGATCCGTGCTTTGTCCCCAAAGAGAGCGGTCGCCGCCGATCAGTTGCAGACCGATGCCCGCCGACGAGTAGAGCCGCACCCAGGGGCGGTCGAGCCAGGTAAAGCGGACCGCCGGAATCAGCGAGAAGCGGTGGAGCCGGTAGCGGCGGACCGACCTGCCGGTCAGGTTGCTGTAGCGGTCGAACCGCTCGCCCGAATAGGAGCAGCCGACCGAGAGGGCGAACCATCTGCGGAAGCGGTAGGCGTAGGAGAGGGCGTAGGCTCCCGTGGAACGGGTGTCGCCCCGGTAGTATTTCGTGCGGTCGAACTGCTGTCCGACCGAGAGGTCGAAACTTTCGTTTTCCCACCAGTAGTTTCCGATTCGTGCGGGTGCGATTCCGGCCGAAAAGCGGAATTCGTGCCGTCCGTAGCGGGGCATGCGGGCCGTGCGGCGGCTGTCGGGAAGCTGCGCCGTGCCGTGTGCGGCGGGAGTCTCGGCGGCGGGTTGCTGCGCATGGCCCGGAAGTGCGGCTCCCGCCAGCAGCAGTGCGAAGAGGAGAAGACGGATCATGGTCGTCGGGGCGGGTTAAGAGCGGGATGTTTCGAATTGTTCGAGACGGCAGTCGGCGGCGATCTTGTCGATGATGGTCTTTACGAGCCGGTCCATCTCCGAGCCTTCGGAGTAGTCGGCCGGGCAGACGTAGTTCACGCGGTTGTCGCGGATCAGTTCGTTCAGGTCGCGGCGCGCGCCCTTGGCCTCGGGGCTGTGGACGGCGATCGAGTGGCCGCCGTAGTTCTTGACCAGCCGCATGCAGGGGATGTCGGTGGAGCCGTCGC
>JAIEHQ010000160.1 GCA_029065825.1 Alistipes sp. | reverse complement strand
GCGCCATGGCGAGCGTCAGGCGCGAGAACTCGGCGTTGAATCGGTTGAACTTGCTGCGGATGTAGCCGATGGCGTTGTAGCTCTTGATGACCTTGATGCCCGAGAGCGACTCGTCCAGGACGCTGACCATGTCGCCCATGCGCTCCTGTCCCTTGAGGGCCGGGTGGCGCAGCTTCTTGACGATGCGGCCGATGATCACGGCCACCACGGGCAGGAAGAGGATGGCGAAGAGCGACAGCTGCCACGAGATGCAGAGCATGTAGATGATGTAGCCGATGATGAGCATCGGATCGCGGAAGGCGGCCTGGAGCGTATTGGTGATGCAGAACTGCACGACCATCACGTCCTGCGTGATGCGCGAGATGATGTCGCCCTTGCGCTGCTCGCTGAAGTAGCCGGCGTTCATGCCCGTAACCTTCTCGAACAGCTCGGTGCGCATGCGCTGCAGCGAGCGCACGCGCATGTTCTCGACCGTCAGTGCGCTCAGGTAGCGGAAGAGGTTGCTCAGCAGGGTGAGGACGATGGTGGTCGCGGCGAGCAGCAGCAGCATGTTGGGCATCGAGAACTCCGTGCCGAACACCTGCGTGTAGCTGTAATTGATCAGCTGCGAAGCGTCGAGGCTCACGATCTGATCGAGCGTCGGCAGCTGGTAAACCGGCTCGAATTCGAACGCCTTCTCCTGATTGAAGAGCGTGTCCATGATCGGGAGGATCATGGCGTAGGTCAGCGTGTTGAACAGGGCGTAGAAGAGCGCGTAGAAGAAGTAGGGGATCGCGTAGCGGGAGATCGGGCTTACGAAGCCCAGCAGCCGCATGTATGTCTTGAACATGGCGTTTGTGTTTTCGGATGATGATGGCGGCAAAGATACGAAAACGAAGTTAAAGATACGAATATGCCGAATACAAAACCGAACTTGTTTGCGTTTTGTTGAGACGGAGTATCTGAAACGAAGTTAAAGATTACGAAATAAGCGGGGGAAAGCAGGTCCGCCCGCTTTCGCCGGGGGCAAAATGTCCGAAACGGAGTCGGGGCACGGAGGTCGGGCGCAGAGTCGGGTCGGTCGTATCTTGTAGTGAAAAAACAGCTGAAAAAGAATGAAATACGACTTGCTTGGCACGAAGACGGGCCTTCTGCTCGAAGGTGCCGGACCCGGAGTGGCGGCAGCGGATCGGGCCGGATGTATCGGACAGGAATTCTGCCGCATCGTTGAAATTTTATGCGGCTCTACCTGCCCCTCTTTCTCGGCTGCCCCGGGCGCTACTCCCCGCCGGGCGTGTAGCCCGCATCCTCCAGCAGGTGCGCCCGGTCGTTGGCGGCGGCGACGGCCAGCCGGTCGCAGCGGTTGTTCTCGACCGTCTCGGCGTGTCCCTTGACCCAGACGAAGCGGACGCTGTGGCGGCGATAGACGCGCAGGAACCGCTGCCAGAGGTCGGGGTTCTTCTTCCCGGCGAACCCTTTCTTCTCCCAGCCGAAGACCCACCGTTTCTCGACGGCATCGACCACGTACTTCGAGTCGGAATAGACGGTCACGTCGCTGCCGTCGAACCGGAGCAGTTCGAGAGCGACGCAGACGGCCATAAGCTCCATGCGGTTGTTGGTCGTCAGGCGGAAGCCCTGCGACACCTCCTTGCGGAAGCGGCCTGAGATGAGGACCGCCCCGTAGCCGCCCGGCCCGGGGTTGCCCAGGGCGGAGCCGTCGGTGTAGATGGTAATGGGGTTCAATGTCTGGATCGGTTTGTCGGGCGGATGCCTCCCCGGCCGGCAGCGGAAGCTGCGGGCCGGCGGGAGGCTCTGCGCCGAAGTTGTGCGGGCCGTCGCTTCGAGACGACGGCCCGCCGGTTTGACTTGTGGATTAAATGCGCCTGCGCACCCCGCCGCCAGGCGGCGGCGCGAGGCATCCCGGGGCTATCGGAGCGCAGCGAGCTGTTCGCGGATCGCAGCGATCTTGGCCTCGGCATCGGACTGCTTGGCCCGCTCGTTGGCCACCACCTTTTCGGGTGCCGACGAGACGAACCGTTCGTTCGAGAGCTTTTTCATGACGCTCGCCAGGAAGCCTTCGAGATAGGCCAGTTCGTCGTTGAGCTTTTTCGTCTCGGCCTCCTTGTCGATGCGTCCCTCCATCGGGATGAAGTACTGGGTGGTCTTGACGATGAATCCCGCGGCCGAAGGATCTTTCTCGGCGACGGTCTCGATGGCCGAGAGGTTGCCCATCTTGCGCAGGACGGGTGCGTACTCGGCGGGGTAGTTCTCGTCGGCGATCGTGCGGAGCGTCAGCGCCTCTTTCTGGGGCAGGTTTTTCTGCTTGCGGATGTTGCGCACGGCCGATACGATCTCCTGCGTCAGCTCGAAGCGTGCGAGCAGCGCGGCATCGGCCTCCGTCGCGGGAGGCAGCAGCTGCGTCATGATCGACTCGCCGGCGCTGCGGGGTGCCAGGTCCTGCCAGATCTCCTCCGTGACGAAGGGCATGAAGGGGTGGAGCAGCCGCAGCAGCTCGTCGAAGAAGGCGCGCGTCGCGGCCATCGTCGCCGGGTCGGTCGGACACTGGTAGGCGGGCTTGACCATCTCCAGATACCAGCCGCTGAAGTCGTCCCAGAAGAGTTTGTAGAGGGTCATGAAGGCCTCCGAAATTCGGTACGACGCGAAGTCGGCATCGATTTCGCCGCGAGTCTTCGCCAGGCGGTTGCGGAACCATTCGATCGCCAGACGGTCGTTGTCGCTCTGGGCGAGCGCCTCATCGACCGACCAGCCGTTCACGAGCCGGTAGGCGTTCCAGATCTTGTTGCCGAAGTTGCGGCCCTGCTCGCAGAGCGCCTCGTCGAACATGACGTCGTTGCCAGCCGATGCCGAGAGCAGCATCGCCACGCGCATGCCGTCCGCGCCGTAGCGGGCGATCAGCTCCAGCGGGTCGGGCGAGTTGCCCAGCTGCTTGGACATTTTGCGGCCCAGCTTGTCGCGGACGATGCCCGTGAAATAGACGTGTCCGAAAGGTTTCTCGTTCCGGTACTCGTAGCCGGCCATGATCATGCGGGCCACCCAGAAGAAGATGATGTCCGGGCCGGTGACCAGATCGGCCGTGGGGTAGTAGTAGCGGATCTCCTCGTTGTCCGGACGGCGGATGCCGTCGAAGACCGAGATGGGCCACAGCCACGACGAGAACCAGGTGTCGAGCACGTCCTCGTCCTGACGCAGGTCGGCGAGCGCCAGCGTCGGGTCGCCGCTCTTCGCGCGGGCCTTCTCCAGCGCCTCCTCGGGCGTGAGGGCCACCACGTAGCCTCCCTGCGGGAGGTACCACGCGGGAATGCGGTGTCCCCACCAGAGCTGGCGCGAGATGCACCAGTCCTTGATGTTCTCCATCCAGTGACGGTAGGTGTTCTTGTATTTCTCGGGCGTGAAGCGGATCGTATCCTCCAGCACGGCGCGTGCGGCGGGGTCGGCCAGCCGCTGCATCGAGAGGAACCACTGCATCGAGAGCTTGGGTTCGATCGCCACGCCCGTGCGCTCCGAGTAGCCGATGTTGTTGGTGTAATCCTCCGTTTTTTCGAGCAGTCCGGCCGCGTCGAGGTCTTTCTCGATCTGCTTGCGCAGCGCGAAGCGCTCCATGCCGACGTAGAGCCCCACCTTGTCGTTGATCGTTCCGTCGTCGTTGAATATGTCGATGGATTCGAGTCCGTACTTCTCGCCCAGCATGTAGTCGTTGATGTCGTGGGCCGGCGTGACCTTCAGCGCGCCCGTGCCGAAGGCGATATCGACGTAGGTGTCGCGGATGACGGGGATCGAGCGCCCCACCAGCGGGACGACGACCCGTGCGTTCTCGGGCAGCCAGGCGTAGCGCTCGTCGTCGGGATTGACACAGAGGGCCGTGTCGCCGAGGATGGTCTCCGGGCGCGTGGTGGCGACGACGATCGTGCGGTCGCTTCCCTCGACCCGGTAGCGCAGGTGGTAGAGCTTGCCGTGCGACTCCTTGAACACCACCTCTTCGTCCGAAAGGGCGGTCTGCGCCGCGGGATCCCAGTTCACCATGCGGACACCCCGGTAGATGAGTCCTTTCTCATGGAGGTCGCAGAAGACTTTGAGGACGCTCTCCGAGCGGGCCTCGTCCATCGTGAAGGCCGTGCGCTCCCAGTCGCACGAGGCGCCCAGCTTGCGCAGCTGCTGCAGGATCACGCCTCCGTATTTCTCTTTCCACTCCCAGGCGTGGCGCAGGAACTCCTCGCGCGTGAGGTCCGATTTCTCGATTCCTTCGGCCTTGAGCTTGGCCACCACCTTGGCCTCCGTCGCGATCGAGGCGTGGTCGGTGCCCGGCACCCAGCAGGCATTCTTGCCCTGCATGCGGGCGCGCCGCACCAGCACGTCCTGCAGGGTGTTGTTGAGCATGTGGCCCATGTGGAGCATGCCCGTCACGTTGGGGGGCGGGATGACGATGGTGTAGGGTTGCCGCTCGTCGGGCTCGGAATGGAAGAGGCGGTGCTCCATCCAGTAGTCGTACCATTTGGACTCGATCTCCTGCGGGGAATATTTGTCGGCGATTTGCATGGTCGTTCGATGTGTTTGTATGAAACTTGTAGTAGGATTCGCAAAGTTATGAACATTCTGCGAAAAAGAAATAAAATGTGTCGAAAAAACGTTATCTTTGCAAACTTTTATCAGGGAATAATTATATTATGAGCGGTAAGAAAAACAAGCAAAATATAGACATGGAGGAGCTCAACGTGCTCCCCGATGTGCTGGACGGCCGGCATCATGTGATCCCCATCGTCACGGGCGGGGACGAGGTAATCGAGGAGGCCAACGTGCCCGAGGTGCTGCCGATCCTGACGCTGCGCAGTTCCGTATTGTTCCCCGGAGCGATCACGCCCATCACGGTGGGACGCGAGAAGAGCATCCGCCTGGTGCGCGACGTGAACGAGCGGGGCGGCATGCTGGGAGCCGTGCTTCAGCGCGAGAGCGAGGTGGAGGATCCGGCTCCGGACGACATGTACAAGATCGGAACGGCCGCCCGCATCATCAAGATCCTGGAGATGCCCAACGGCAACCTGACGGTCATCCTGAACGGACTGGAGAAGATCGAGATCCGCGAATACGTGGCCA
>JAIEHQ010000016.1 GCA_029065825.1 Alistipes sp. | reverse complement strand
GCACGCTACCTCGTGCTGCTCAACTTCAGCAGCCGGCCGGCACGGATCGCACCCGAAGTACCGCTCGACGGAGCCGAAACGCTGCTGCACAACTACCCGACAGCGGTCCCCCTCGACGGAAGCACGGTCGAACTCCGCCCCTTCGAAGGGATCCTCTGCCGCATCGCAACACCCGCTCCGTCCGCCGGAGGGACGGATGTCCGCGAATAACTCGGGTACGGAATTTGGAGACGGAACGAACAAACCGTCTCCATCATGATACTGCTCGAAACCATACGCAGGCGCTGGAGCCCCCGCTCCTACCTGTCGGCTCCCGTAACCCGGGAGCAACTGATGCTGCTGTTCGAGGCGGCCCGCTGGGCACCCTCATCCAACAACTCCCAACCGTGGTCCTATTATTACGCGACCAGCGACCAGGCAGACTCCCACGCACGGCTCGCCGAGTGCCTCACGGGCGGCAACCGCGCATGGGCACCGCAGGCTCCGGTGCTGATCGTCTCGTGCGGCCGTCGGTTCTTTCCCGGCACCCGCACCATCAACCGCCACTGGATGCACGATGTCGGAGCCGCCAATCTTTCGCTCGCGCTTCAGGCCGCCGCAATGGGGCTTCAGCTTCATCAGATGGCAGGCTTCGACACCGATGCGTGCAGCCGGCTGCTCGGCCTCGACGCGGAAGAGGAGGAACCCGTGACGATGATGGCTCTCGGCTATCCGGGTCCGGCCGATGCCCTGCCCGAACCGTTCCGCAGCCGGGAGGAGCAGCCCCGCACGCGCGAGGAGAGCGACTCGTTCGTCCGCCTGCTGCGCTGACAAAGAAAGCGGGCGGGAAGGTATCGCAACCTTCCCGCCCGTCGTCCTTTCCGCAACGCCCCGCTACTTCAGCCGATGGTAGTGGCAGTACATCAACTGCTCCCGGTCATCGCGCAGGTGCATGCCTCCGCCCTGACAGTAGCGCCACATCGCACAGGAGGCACACTCCCCCTGTTTGGCCCACTCCCGGTTGCGGAACTTCTCGAAGCGATGCTGCCACACCTCCCAGAAACCGTCGCGGTAAATGTTGCCCTGATGGAAATTCGAACGGATCGAGGTACACCCCGAGATGGCTCCGTCCACCCGGATCGATGCGGCCGAAACACCGGCGGCGCACTGATAGAAGTGGTCGCGGACCTCGCCTTCGTAACCGCCCAGGAAACCCTCGCAGGCATAGCTCACGTCGATCCGACCCTCGCGGCGCGTGCGCCGGATGAACTCCAGCACCTCGCGGAACTGCCCGTCGGTCAGCGTCAGCGTCGCATCGTCTTTCGCGCGCCCGACCGGAAAGATCGAAAAAATACGCCAGTAGCGCACCCCCTCGGCGATCAGCAGCTCCTTGAACTCCTCGAGCCGTGCGACCATCGGCGAGGTAACGCACGTGATCACGTCGTAGGTCAGACGCGGCTGGCCTACCACCAGACGGATCGCCTCCAGCGCCTTGTCGAAACTGCGGGGATTGCGGCGGATGTAGTTGTGGGCCTCGGCAAAGCCGTCGAAACTGATCGAAACCGTCCGAAGCCCTGCCTCCATGAGGCTCCGCAGGCGAGCCGCATCGAGCGCCAGGCCGTTGGTAACCATCCCCCAGGGATAGCCGCGCCGGGTGACCTCGCGCCCGGCCTCCTCCAGGTCGCTGCGCACGAGCACCTCGCCGCCCGAGAAGATCAGCAGCACCTGTCCCGGACGGATGTGAGGCGTAACCTCCTCGTCGAGCACCTTCAGGAAATCGGCCAGCGGCATGTCCGGCACACCGGGATCGACCCGGCAGTCGCTGCCGCAGTGACGGCACGACAAATTGCAACGCAGCGTGCACTCCCAGAACAGGGTGCGCAACGCATGCGCCGCAACCTTATCGGCATACAGATCGGCGAACAGGCGCAAGCCCAAACGCTTGCGCAGGCCGAGCTTCCGTCCCGCCATCGGCCTACTTGTCCGAATTTTCCTCGGCAGGGGTCTCCTGCCCGCCGCCGTTCGCCTCGTCAAGGGGCACAGGATTACGCACGCCGTACATGAGCCGGATCTGAGGTTCGGAGACCTCTACTCCGTTCGTATCCTCGTCCGCCCCCTGCTTGGGATTGTTCTTGACCGTCGAACATGCCGTCGCGAAGCCGAGCATGGCCAGCAACGCCCATTTTACCTTTCTTCCCATAAATCAAACATCGTTTTTCGGTTCGAATATTCCGAAACAAATATAGGGATTTATTTCGGAAATCCGGCAACAGAACGAAATATGTATAAAAAAATTTTGATAATCAATACTTTTTGCGTTTCTTTGCAGCACATTTACAAACAACAATTTTATGACAGGTCAAGTAAAATGGTTCGATAGCAAGAAAGGCTACGGATTCATTATCAGCGACGAGGGCAAAGAGATCTTCGTTCATTTTTCGGGAATCGTTTCGGATTCCTTCAAGACCCTCGAAGAGGGACAGAAGGTCTCTTTCGAACTCGGCAAGGGAGCAAAAGGCGAACAGGCGATCAACGTTACCGTAATCGGGTAATCGACCAAATACCCCCGAAACGTATGGAGACTTTGCGGAGTCTCCATATTTTTTATACAGACAAGAGAAAATAAGTTGTAATTTTACCGCGAAATCAACCATTCCAACGATATGAAGAACGAAGCGATAGCCATCCTCACGGGCGGCGGCCCGGCACCGGGCATGAACACGGTAGTGGGCAGCGTGGCCAAGGCTTTCCTGAAAAAAGGATACGAGGTCATCGGCCTGCACAAGGGCTTCACGGGACTCTTCCGCGAAGCGCCCGCGACGGAGCACATTACCTTCCTGAAGGCCGACGAGATTTTCAACCTCGCAGGCTCGTTCCTGCGCATGAGCCGGTTCAAGCCCACGGACGAAGACTTCGAGAAGAACTTCAACCTGAAATTCTTTACCGACAACAACATCCGGCTGCTGGTCACCATCGGCGGCGACGACACGGCATCGACGGCCAACCGCATCGCCCGGTTCCTGAGCGAGAAGAAATACCCGATAGCCAACATCCACGTCCCCAAGACCATCGACAACGACCTGCCGCTTCCCGACTGCGCCCCCACTTTCGGGTACGAGTCGGCCAAGGACAAGGGTGCGGTCATCGCCCGCGCCGTTTACGTTGATGCACGCACCAGCGGCAGCTGGTTCGTCATGTCGGCGATGGGTCGCAGCGCCGGACACCTGGCCTTCGGCATCGGCGAGGCGTGCCACTACCCGATGATCGTCATCCCCGAAATGTTCAACAAGACACCCGTCACCATCGACAAGATCATCCGGCTGATCGTATCGGCGATCGTCAAGCGCCGCATCCTCGGCATGGACTACGGTGCGGCGATCATCTCCGAAGGGGTATTCCACGAACTGAGCGAAGAGGAGATCGCCCGCAGCGGCATCCACTTCACTTACGACGCGCACGGCCATCCCGAGCTGGGCAAGATATCGAAAGCCTGCTTCTTCAACACGCTGCTCGATCAGCGGCTGGCCGAACTGAAGATCGCGCAACAGACCCGCCCCGTAGAGCTGGGCTACGAGATCCGGGGCCAGACCCCGGTCGCCTACGACCTGACCTACTGTTCGGAACTGGGCATCGGAGTCTATAAGCTCTTCAGCGAGGGAAAGACAGGCTGTATGGTCTATGTCGATGGGTGCGGCAACGTGGAGCCGCTCTACCTGAAAGACCTCCAGGATCCTGCGACGGGCAAGATTCCGCCCCGCATGGTCGATATCCGCTCCGATCGCTACAAAGCCGTGACGGACAACATCCTCACAGCCCTGACTCCCGCCGACTACGACGCGGCGCGGCGCTACCTGGCCGATCCCGAAGAGTACGATTTCTGCAAGATCCTCAACTGGGACGAATCGGATCTCTGATCCGCCCCGACAGAAGGCACTCGCCCCGACGGGCATCCGACCGAAATCCGGCGGATGCCCGTTCTTCTTTTTTCAGGCCGACAGGAGGCGGTGCTCCTTCCTGGAACGGCATCGCCCGCACTCTGGCGCAGCGGAACGGAGTTCGGAGCGAGTCCGGACAAAAGCGGCACCGGCCGCGATCAGCCCTCCAGCGAAAAGGCATCGGCATCGCGCCAGGCAGGGAACCGCTCGCGGAACCGCACCAGCCGCTCCCTGTCGAGAGCGACCTGCAGCACGCATTCCGCATCGTCCGCCTCGGCAAAGGTCTCCCCCATGAACCCCACCGCGACGGAATCTCCCGAATAACGGGCCGTCGGATCGCTCCCCGTGCGGTTCACGCCGAGCACGTAGGCCTGGTTCTCGATGGCCCGGGCGCGCAGCAGCGTGCGCCACGCCTCGCGCCGGCTCTCGGGCCAGGAGGCGACGCAGAGGATCGCATCGTAGTCCCCGCGGCAACGGCTCCAGACCGGAAAGCGCAGGTCGTAGCAGATCAGAAGCAGGAAAAGGAAGCCGCCGTACTCGACCACCGTACGGGAGGCACCCGGAGTGAAAGCCTCCCCCTCGCCGCCGATCGAGAAGAGGTGTCGCTTGTCGTAGCAGACCAGACCGCCGGAAGGCATGGCGAAGAGCAACCGGTTGAAATAACGCCCACCCTCTTCGACAACCAGACTCCCCGCCAGAGCGCAGCCCGCATCTTGCGCCCGCTCCCGCATCCAGGAGACGATACCGCCCGACATCGGCTGCGCCACCCGGGCAGGATCGGTCACGAAGCCTGTAGCGAACATCTCGGGCAGCACCACCAGATCCGCATCCACACCGACGAGCATCCGCTCGATCCGCCGCAGATTGACCTGCGGGTTCTCCCACTCCATAGCCGTCTGACACAAAGCAACCTTCAATTCCATAATTCACGGGATTTTCTTTCAAAGATACGCATAAGCCGGATACAAAACCAAACTCTTTCGGACTTTGTCGCGATAAAGGGCATCCGGAACGAAGTCGAAGCACGGATATGCGCAAAAAAAACGCCTCCCGGATAAATTCGCCGCAACCGGCACCTCCCGAAGCGAAGTCCTCCGGACAGGAGAGGCACGGGAAAAGCGGCGGCACCGGGTCGGAACACAAGGGCGAATCGCCCGAAAAGAGCCTCCGCACCTGCGATATACGGCGGACAAAGTTGCTTTCCGGCAAAATAAAGCGTATATTTGCTTCCTAAACCTTACTACTACTATCTTATGCTGAAACCCGGACGCACGCAACGACTCGTCGTCAGCCGCATCTCCGACTACGGACTATATCTGACCGACGACGAACAGAATGAAGTACTCCTTCCCAACCGATACGTCTCCCTGGCCGACAAACCGGGCGACACGCTCGACGTATTCGTCTATCACGACTCCGAAGACCGCCTGGTCGCCACGACCGAAACGCCCAAGCTGCGGGAGGGCGAAGTGGGGCTGCTCCGCGTGGTGGACAAGAACCTGCACGGCGCTTTCCTCGACTGGGGACTGGCGGGCAAAGACCTCTTCCTTCCCAACCGCAACCAGCAGGGAGGGGTTCTGACCGGGCGCAGCTACGTGGTCTATCTCTACGTCGATTCGATCACGGGCCGCTGCGTGGCGACCATGAAATTCAAGAACTACGTCAATAACGACATCATTACCGTGCAGCTGCGCCAGCAGGTCGAACTGCTCGTCGTGTCGGAATCCCCGATCGGTTACCGGGTCATCCTGAACAACCGCCACTGGGGCATGATCTACAAGAACCAGCTGTTCCGCGACGTGGCGATCGGCGACCGGCTGACGGGCTTCGTCCGCAAGATTACCGACGACAACCGCATCGACGTGAGCCTGCAGCAGGAGGGACTGGCCGAAATACGCCACGCAGCGGAGACGCTCCTGAAGCTGGTGCGCGACAACGGCGGCACGCTTGCGCTCAACGACGACAGCGATCCGGCCGAAGTGACCGCCCGGACGGGAATGAGCAAGAAGACCTTCAAGCGTTCGCTCGGGATGCTGCTCAAGCGCGGCGAGGTGACGGTATCGCAGGAGGGTGTGAAACTATGCACGACAAATGAGTAAGATACTCACGGCCGAACGGGTGTCGCGCGATCCGTCGGACAACTACGTCTTCCAGCGCTCGCTGCTGGCCTACCGCGAGGCGGCCCGGCGCATCGGCGGCGACGTACTCGAAATCGGCACCGGAACCGGCTACGGAATCGAGATCGTCGCCCCCCGCGCCGCCAGTTTCCTGACGCTCGACAAGCAGACACCCAGCGGGGCGGCCCCCGCGCTTCCGCATGTCGAGATGCGCCGGGCGACGGTGCCGCCGCTCGACCTTCCCGCGTCGGCTTTCGACTGGGTGATCTGCTTCCAGGTCATCGAGCACGTACGCCGCGACCTGGAGCTGGTGCGCGAGATCCATCGCGTGCTGCGCCCCGGCGGGAGGCTGATCGTCACGACCCCCAACATCCGCATGTCGCTCACGCGCAACCCCTGGCACATCCGCGAATATACGGCCGACCAGTTCGACAACCTGCTGCACTCGGCCTTTCCCGCCGTCGAACGGCTGGGGGTATTCGGCAACGAACGGGTCATGGAATACTACGAGCAGAACCGGCGCGGCGTGGAGCGGATCACACGCTTCGATCCGCTGGACCTGCAGCACCGGCTGCCCGGCTGGATGCTCCGCCTCCCCTACGACTTGCTGAACCGGCTGAACCGACGGCGACTGCTGGAGCGCAACGACGAGCTGACCCGCTCGATCAGCACGGAGGATTACCGGATCGCTCCCGCTGCGGACGACTGTTTCGACCTCTTCTACATCGCGACGAAAGAGACGGAGTAGTATCTCCTCCCGAACGAAAGCGGCGAATGAATATCTTCCCTTTTACGGGAAGATATTTTTTTGCGGAGAAAAACCGACGGCATCGCACCGCGCAAACGGATCGCCCCACCCGAACGACGACACGCCGCCGGACCAGCACGACTCCGCGGCTTGAAAAAAGATTGAAGCGGAAAAACAGACGACCGAAAACAAAAAAGCGACAGAATCTGCATTCTGTCGCTTGCCGCAAAGATTTTGCGAAATTGTCGGGGAGACTGGATTCGAACCAGCGACCTCCAACTCCCGAAGCTGGCGCGCTAACCGGACTGCGCTACACCCC
>JAIEHQ010000159.1 GCA_029065825.1 Alistipes sp. | reverse complement strand
ACCGAATGCTGCGTCGGCTTGGTCTTCAACTCGCCCGAAGCGGCCAGGTAGGGAATAAGCGTCAGGTGGACCAGCGCCGTGTTGCGGGCGCCGAGCTGGTAGCGCAGCTGGCGCACCGACTCGATGAAGGGCAGAGACTCGATGTCGCCCACCGTGCCGCCGATCTCGGTAATGATCACGTCGAACTCCTTGCGCTGGGCCAGCAGCTGGATGCTGCGCTTGATCTCGTCGGTAATATGGGGGATGACCTGCACGGTCTTGCCCAGGTATTCGCCCTTGCGCTCCTTGTCGATCACGCACTGGTAGATCTTGCCGGTGGTCACGTTGTTGGCGTGGCTGGTCGTGATCGAGGCGAAACGCTCGTAGTGGCCCAGGTCGAGGTCGGTCTCCGCACCGTCCTCGGTCACGTAGCACTCGCCGTGCTCGTAGGGATTGAGCGTTCCGGGGTCGATGTTGATGTAGGGATCGAGTTTCTGGATCGTGACCGAGTAGCCGCGCGCCTGCAACAGACGGGCGATCGACGCGGAAATGATGCCTTTGCCGAGCGACGAAGCGACGCCGCCGGTAACGAAGATGTACTTGGGTTTGCTGAGTTTCATTATCTTTTGTTTTTCGTATGCTGTGAATGTTTCATTCCATTTGTCCGTATCGGCCCGAACGCACGGCCCTCCTTATCTGCGGGCCTTGCCGCCACAGCGCCGGAGGAGCCTCATCCCCGTCCGCGCACGGTTTCGGCCGCCGAGGTACCGAACCGCGACCGGAGGCTGAACGACAGCCTCCGGTCGGCGGAACTATTCCCGATTTTCGCGGTCGATGAGCCGCACCTTCTCGATCGTGGCCCGCAGCTCCTCGCGCCCCCGGTCGATCTTGCCCCGCACTTCGGCCACCATCGCGTCGGCGTTCTTCGAGCGGGCGAAGAAGCCCACGTTGTTCTCCAACAGGGCGATCTCCTGCTCGAGCTGACGCACGCGGTTGGCGAGCCGGTCGCGCTCGGTGCGCAGCCGTCGGTCGCCCGAGGCCTTGAGGGTCGATACCTTCTCGCGGAAGCGGCCCATCGAGCGGTCGCGCTGCGCTCCCCGCAGCGTCTCGAACATCTTATCGACGATCTCCTTGTATCTCTTCTGAAGCGCCTCCTTGCGTTTGATGGGCACGAAGCCGATCTCGCTCCAGCGGCGCTGAAACTCCTTGACCGCCTCGAAACCGCCCGCCTGCACGTCGGTGCCGGCCATCTCCTCGAGCAGCGCCTCCTTGCGGCGCAGGTTCTCGCCGTACTGGTCATCGACCTCGGCGAAATGAGCCGCCTTGCGCTCGAAGAAAGCATCGCAGGCCGCACGGAACCGTTTCCACACCTGGTCGGAGTGGCGGCGCGACACGGCACCCGTCTGTTTCCACTGCGTCTGCAGGGCGATCAGCTCGTCGGTGGTCTTCTTCCACTCCTCGCTCCCGCGCAGCGCCTCGGCCGCCTCGCACAGTTCGATCTTCCGCCGCAGGTTCTCCTCCATCTCGTCCTTGACCCCGGCGTAGAACGCACGCTTGGCCTCGAAGAAACGGTCGCAGCCGTTGCGGAAGCGCTCGTAGATGGCGTTGTTATCCTTCTTGGGTGCGAACCCGATGGTCTTCCACTCCTTCTGTATCTCGAAAAGGCTCTCGCTGGCCTTGTTCCAGTCGCGGCGCGACGCGGGCAGGCGCTCGAGAAGCTCCTCGACCCGGGCGCAAAGCCCGCTCTTGAGCTCCAGATTGTGCAGCTGCTCCCGCTTGATACCCTCGAAATACTCCTGATGCCTGCGGTTGATCCGGCTCGAAGCCTCCTTGAAACGCTCCCACAGCACCTCTTTATATTCATTGGCGACGGGGCCCGTCTCACGCCACTGGTCGTGCAGCTTCTGCAACTTGCGGAAAGCCTCCACCACGGCGCCCTCCTGCTGCAGCGCCTCGGCAGCCTCGCACAGCGCCGCCTTGCGCTCGTAGTTCTTCTTCAGGTCCAGATCGCGCAGCTCCTTGTTGATCTTGACGAAGTTGTAGAAGTTCTCGACCTGCAGGTTGTAATTCTCCCACAGATCCTTCACATGCTGCTGCGGCACCGCCCCGAGCTCCTTCCAGCGGCGCTGCAGCTCCCGGAACTTCTCGAAAGTATGGTCGAGCCGCTCGTCGGAGGCGGTCAGCTCCTTGAGCTCCTCCACGACGGCGAGCTTCGCCCGCAGGTTCTCCTCCTTGACCGCCTCCTGCGCTGCGGCGAACTCGTCGCGCAGCCGCCGGTACTCGCGGAAAAGATCCTTGAAACGCAGCTCCGCGGCATCCGCCGCCGCATCGGCATCCGCTGCGGTCCGCTCCTCGTCCGAAGCGGCACGGCGCGCCGCCTCGACCTCCGCACGGCGCAATTTGTAAAAGGCTATCTTGAGCGCCTCGACGTCCCGACGCAGCGTCTGCACGGGGCGCTCGGCGAGCATCCGGGCGAAGATCGAGAGCAGCTCCTCCTTGGACTTGCCGTTCAACTCCTCCCCGGCGCTCCGTTCGCAGGCAAGCTCCTCCTCCGCAGACTCCTCGCCCAGATCCAGCCCCGCATTGCGGGCATCCAGCGCAGCGTCCTCATCGGCGAAGTCCACCGCCCCGGCGGATTCGGCCTCCGCCGCCGCGGATTCCTGCGCCTGCCGCGCAACGGATTCGGAGATATTCTGCACATCCTCAGCGGCGCTGAGACGTTCCTCGGGAACGGAGAGATTCGGATTTTCAGTAGCCATCTTTCTCAATTTTTAATCTTGCTTTTTCGCAATTAAATAGAAACCTTGCAAATATAACCATTTTTCCCCGGGCGACACAGGTTTTGCCGAAATTTTAGCTATCTTCGCAAAAATAACCGCCGCACGCCCATGAGCCACCGCATCCTGCTGATCGACGACGAAGACGACATTCTGGAGTTCATCCGCTACAACCTGGTAAAAGCGGGTTACGAAGTATATACCGCCTCCGACGGGGCGGAGGGGCTGCGCCTGGCGGCCCGGCACCGCCCCCACCTGATCCTGCTCGACGTGATGATGCCCAGAATGGACGGCATCGAGACCTGCCGCGTGCTGCGGGCCGACCCGACGCTTCGCCAGACGATGGTCGTCTTCCTCTCGGCCCTGGGCGAGGAGCACCACCAGATCGCCGGCTTCGGCGCCGGGGCCGACGACTACATCGCCAAACCGATCAAGCCGGGGCTGCTGATGAGCCGCATCCGCGCCCTCCTCAAACGCATCGACGCGGAGCAGGAGCCTGCGCTGAAGATCGACTCCGAAAGCCATTCGGTGCTGCGCGACGGCGAGCGGATCGTCCTTCCCCGCAAGGAATTCGCCCTGCTCGCCCTGCTCGCCTCGGCCCCCGACAGGCTCTTTTCGCGCGAGGAGATCTACGCCGCCGTCTGGGGCAGCGAAGTGGTGGTCGGCGACCGCACGATCGACGTGCACATCCGCAAGTTACGGCAGAAAATCGGCGACGGACACATCGTTACCGTCAAGGGAATGGGTTACAAATACGAAAAATAACACGAAAACGGAAAAATTTATCACAGAAATCCATGAAAATCTTACGATCCGTAACCAAATTTTCCCTAAATTTGCCGCGTTTTAAACGAAAACACCCCTTGCAGATGCGATCCGCGAAATGACCGCCGCCGGAACGGGCGGTGCGCAGGGGCGCACGCCGGACCGTTTCCGATGCCCGCACGCAGCCGGACGGATCCGTCCGCCGCGCTGTCCGAAAGCATTTCGCGGCCGCCGCGGTTTCGGGGCGCCGTCGGAAAGACAAGCAACAAAAAAACTCATAAAACTCACGACAATGGTTATCTTAGTACTCAACTGCGGCAGCTCCTCGATCAAATACCAGGTGATCGACATGGAGTGCGGCTCCAGCAAGCTGCTCGCCAAAGGTCTGGTCGAGCGCATCGGTCTGCCCGAGGGCGACCTGACCCACAAACCCGAAGGCAAGGAGAAATTCGAACTGCACCGCCCCATCCCCGACCACACGACGGGCATCAGCCTGGTGCTGGAGGCGCTGACCGATCCCACGCACGGAGTGATCCGTTCGCTCGACGAGGTCAAGGCCGTCGGCCACCGCGTGGCGCACGGCGGCGAGTTCTTCCCCGCGAGCTGTCTGGTCACGGAGGATGCCAAGGAGAAGATCCGCTCGCTCTTCCAGATCGCCCCGCTGCACAACCCGGCCAACCTGGAGGGCATCCTCTCGATCGAGAAAGTGCTGCCCGGCGTGCCTCAGGTAGCTGTCTTCGACACCTCGTTCCACCAGACGCTGCCCGACACCAACTACATGTACGCCCTGCCC
>JAIEHQ010000158.1 GCA_029065825.1 Alistipes sp. | reverse complement strand
GCATGATAGGCGACACCCCGTCCCGCCGCCGCAAGCATCGCGATGTCGTTGGCACCGTCGCCCACAGCGGCAGCCTGCTCCGCAGCGATTCCCTCGCACCGGCACAGGTCGGCGAGCGCCGCCGCCTTGCCCCGTTCGTCGAGCACCTCGCCCGCACAGCGGCCCGTAAGCCGCCCCCCGCACACCTCGGCCCGGGTCGCGTAGCTGCGATCCAGCCCCAGCCGCTCCCGCACCGACTCGGCGAAAAGAGAGAATCCGCCCGTTATCACCGCCGTGCGGCACCCCAGCCGCCGCAGCGCAGCGAGCGTCTGTTCGGCCCCTCCGGTCAGCGGCATGCTCCGCACCAGATCGTCGAGCACCCCGACCGGCAGCCCCGCAAGCAGCGAGACGCGGTGCAGGAAGCTGCGCCGGAAATCCAGCTCCCCGCGCATCGTCCGCTCGGTAAGACGCACCATCCGATCCCCGATCCCCGCCCGGAAAGCCAGCAGGTCGAGCAGTTCGACCGGCACCAGCGTCGAGTCCAGATCGAACCCCACGGCCCGGGGCACGGCAGGTTCCGCACACGAAAAGGCAGCGGCGATCCCCTCGTCCCGCGCCAGAGCGATCAGCCCGCCGTAGAGGCGCTCCCGATCGACAGCCCCGCCCGCGAAGAAAAGATCAGCGCATCCGATCCCCTCCCGGACCGTCGGAACAACCGCAGCGCACTCCGGCACACACGGGAGCAACCCGCACGCACGTGCGAGGCGCTCCACCCGCACCGCCTCCTCCCCGGTCAAATTCCGGGCCGTCGCTCTGATCCGCCACCGGGCCTCCATACTCCGACTCACGCTCCGATTTTTTGCAAAATTAATCTTTTCGATTTAAAAAGAAGAGCGTATCTTTGCATAATTGCTATGAAACGAATCATCCTCATAACGGGCGGACAACGCTCGGGCAAAAGTCTCTACGCCGAACGCACGGCACTGGAACTGAGTCCGAATCCCGTCTATCTGGCCACCGCGCGCATCCTGGACGACGATTTCGCCCGCCGCGTGGCGGTCCACCGGGCACGCCGGGGTCCCGAATGGGAGAACATCGAGGAGGAGAAGGCGCTGAGCCGCCACGATCTCTCGGGACGGGTGGCGCTGGTGGACTGCGTGACGCTGTGGGCCACCAACTTCTTCTTCGACCTCGATATGCGGGCCGACGCAGCCTTCGAGGCACTGCGCGAGGAGTTCGACCGCCTCACGCGGCAGGATGCCACCCTGCTCTTCGTCACCAACGAGATCGGGCTGGGCGGCGTGGCCGACAATGCGGTCCAGCGCCGCTTCACGGACCTGCAGGGACGCATCAACCAATACATCGCCGCACGGGCCGACCGCGTCGTGCTGCTCGTGAGCGGCATCCCCGTAACGATCAAACAAGAGACAGAAAAACCATCCGAAAAATGAGAAAATTCCGCATAAAAAGCCCCGACACGGCGATCCTGCCGGCGATTCAGGAGAAGATCGACAACCTGACCAAACCCAAGGGGTCGCTCGGCCGGCTCGAGGAGCTGGCCTTGCAACTGGGTCTGATCCAGCAAACGCTCTCGCCCGAACTGCGCCGCCCCCACAACATCCTCTTCGCCGCCGACCACGGCATCCTCTCGGAAGGGGTCAGCCCCACCCCCAAGGACGTGACCTGGCAGCAGTGCCTCCACTTCGTCAAGGGGGGCGCGGGGATCAGCTTCCTCTGCGAGCAGAACGGCTTCACGCTTCGCGTGGTCGATGCGGGCGTCGATTTCGACTTCCCGGCCGGCAGCGGCGTGATCGACCGCAAGGTGCGGCGCGGCACCCGCAGCTTCCTCCACGAGGCGGCCATGACCCGCGAGGAGTTCGACACCTGCATCGAGCGGGGTGCCGAAGAGGTCCGAACGGTACACGACACGGGATGCAACGTCATAAGTTTCGGTGAGATGGGCGCGGGCAACACCTCCTCCTCATCGCTCTGGATGCACCTGCTCGCGGGCATTCCGCTGCGCGACTGCGTCGGTGCCGGCAGCGGACTGGACAACGAGGGCATCCGCCGCAAGTACGACACGCTGCAACACGCGCTCGACAACTACCGGGGCGGCTCGTCGCCCGAAGAGCTGCTCCGCCACTTCGGCGGACTGGAGATGGCGATGGCCGTCGGCGGCATGCTGCAGGCGGCCGAACTGGGCATGACTATTTTGGTCGATGGCTTCATCATGACCAGCTGCATGCTGGCCGCCGCACGGCTCCAGCCCGAAGTCACGGCTTACGCCGTGTACGGACACCAGGGCGACGAAGCGGGCCACCGCCTGCTGCTCGAAGCGCTCGGTGCGCGGCCGCTGCTCCACCTCGGACTCCGCCTGGGCGAGGGATCGGGAGCCGTGTGCGCCTACCCGATCCTGCAATCGGCCGTGAACATGATCAACCGGATGGACTCCTTCCGCAAGGTGTCGGTAACCAAATATTTCTGACGCAGCCATGACGAACCGACTGCTGGCCGCCCTGATCCTCTTCACGCGGCTCCCCTTCTGGCGGCTGCGCGAGGTTCCGGCCGACAGCTTCCGAACGGCGGTCGTCTGCTGGCCGCTGGTCGGCTGGCTCACGGGCGGTCTCTCGGCCGCCGTGCTCTACGGTGCGGGACATCTGTTCCCGATCCAGGCGGCGGTCGTCGCGGCGCTCGCCTGCCGCACGCTCCTGACGGGCGCGCTGCACGAAGACGGGCTGGGCGACTTCTTCGACGGCTTCGGCGGCGGCCGCACGCGCGAGCAGACGCTCGCCATCATGAAGGACTCCCACACGGGCAGCTACGCCATCCTGGGGCTTATCCTCTACTACCTGCTCCTTACCTACCTGCTGTCGAGCCTCGGACGCACCGCGGCGGCGCTGGCGCTGCTGGCGGGCGACACCTTCTCGAAGGCGGTCGCGGCGCAGCTCATCAACCTGCTGCCCTACGCCCGGCGCCGGGAGGAGAGCAAAACGAAGGTAATCTACGACCGCATGCCGCTCCCGGCCCTGCTCGGTGCGGCGGCCTCGGGAATGCTCCCCCTCTTCCTGATCTTCCGGCACATGCCGCAACTGTGGTGGGCGGGCCTCGCACCCGTCACCGTGCTGCTGCTGCTCGCAACCCTCATGAAACGCCGCATCGGCGGCTACACGGGCGACTGCTGCGGCGCGACCTTCCTGCTCTGCGAACTCTCCTTCTATGCGGCGCTGGCCGCGATATGGGGGCTGCACTGATCGTATGGAGATCTACCTCACACGACACACCTCGGTCGCCGTTGCGCCGGGCACCTGCTACGGCGCAACGGACGTTCCCCTCGCCTCCTCGTTCGCCGAGGAGGCGGCCGTCGTGCGCGCCCGTCTCGCGGGAATCGCCTTCGACGAGGTGTGGTCGAGCCCCTCGACGCGGGCGCTGCGGCTGGCCCGATTCTGCGGTTGGCCCGATCCGCAGCAGGACAGCCGGCTAGCCGAACTCGACTTCGGAGCCTGGGAGATGCGGCGGTACGACGAAATCGACGACCCCCGGCTGCAGGAGTGGTACGACGACTACCTGCACGTGCGGACCACAGGCGGCGAATCGTTCGAGGATCAATACCGTCGGGTCGCCTCGTTCCTCGATCAGCTGCGGCGGCTGCCGCTCAAGCGCGCGGCCCTCTTCACGCACGGCGGCGTGCTGCGCTGCGCCCGTGTCCATGCGGGTCTGTGCCCCTTCGAGGAGGCCTTCTCCGAGTCGTTCGCCTACGGCGAGACGATCCGCATCGACCTCGACCCCCGATAAAAAACGACACCGCCGCCCCTGCCTGCACTGATTGCAGACAGAGGCGGCGGAGAAGAGTCCTGTTCGGGCCGCTCCTACTTGAACGGCGAATCCGGCTCGCGGGCCATGACCATATAGAACATGCGGTCGAGGAATCCGGGCGCGAACTTCTTGATGAAATGGGTGGCGCGCCCCTCGGCCTCCATCAGACAGAGGCGCTTGCGCTTCGCGATGCCCCGGATGACGATGCGGGCCACCTGCTCGGGAGTCATCATCTTCGCCTCGTCGCGCGGGGTCTCGCCCTGGCTCGACCCGTCGGCCGTGAGCGCGGCGAAACGGACGTTCGAGGCCGTGAATCCGGGGCAGGCGATCATCACGTGCAGCCCCTTTTTGAGGTTCTCGATCCGCACGGTCTCCAGAAATCCGGTCATCGCATACTTCGAGGCCGAATAACCCGTCCGCCCCGGCAGTCCGTGCAGCCCCGCCACCGAAGAGATGCCGCCCAACGAGCCGTGCGACCGCTGCAGCCAGGGCAGCGCATATTTGGCGCAATAGACCGTGCCCCAGAAATTCACGTC
>JAIEHQ010000157.1 GCA_029065825.1 Alistipes sp. | reverse complement strand
GAGGATGATGGCCTGCGTCAATCTGGCGCGCGAGGGGCGTTTCGACGAAGCCGACAAAGCCTACGAATGCCTCGACGAGGCGGTTCAGGCGCTCTTCGCCGAGGGAAATCCGACCGGCGTGAAGTGCGCCCTGGCAGCGATGGGACTCATCGGCAACAGACTCCGCCTGCCGCTGGTGCCCGGCACGCCCGAACTCTCGGCACGCTTCGAAAAGCTGATCGCACAATACGATTTGTGCTGACCGTTCCGTTATTCATCGTAGGAACAACCCGATCCCGACATGAAAAAACTGCTGTTGCTGCTCCTGCTGGCGCTCCCGCTCGCAGGAGCGGCCAAAATTCCGGACGAGGAGGATATAATCCGCCACACGCTCGACTCCGAATCGCCCTTCTACTACCCCAACCTGATGATGCGCTATCAGGCCGGGGACAACACCCTGACCGAGGAGGAATACCACTACCTCTACTACGGCTATGCCTATCAGGAGAACTACAAGCCCTTCGCAGCGGCGGCCGACATGGAGCGCGCCCTGGCTACGGCGGCGGCGATCGACTTCAACGATCCGTCGCGGGAGAGCCTCGAACAGCTCATAACCGCCGTGCACGACGCGCAGCGGTTCGACCCCTTCAGCCCGAAACTGCTGAACCTGCTCGCCTACGCCTACGGGGCCTTGGGCGACGGGCGCAACGAACAGCGCAACTTCAACCGCATGAACGCCATCCTCGCGACGATCGAAGAGTCGGGCGAGGGACTCAAGGAAGGGAACGCATGGCACATACTCATGTTCGGCCACGCACTCGACCTGCTGGCCGCACACGGACGCTATCCCGGGAAGGCGCGCATCGTGAGCCGCTCGGTCGAATACATACCGCTGCTCGAACCGGTCCGGACGGAACAGGGGCGCATCAAGGGCTACTATTTCGACTACAGCCGCATCTACCGCAACAAACCCGACGGCTATGTATTCGAACGCCCCCGCACCTGGCAGTTCAACAACCTCAGACCCCGGAAATACAAATGACACCCTCTCTGCCGAACCTATGAAAAGACCGTTCCGAACAGCCGTCTGCGTCCTTCTCCTGCTGGCACTCGGCCTGACCTCGTGCCACAGGGACGAGGAGTTCGTTCCGCGGCGTCCGCGCCCCGAAACGGCCGACCAGACGCTGCTCTTCTACCTGACGGGCACCGACCTGAGCGCCTACTTCCGGCAGAACATCGATGCCATGATGAGCGCCATCGACCGCGATATTCTCTACGACAGCCGCGTACTGGTCTTCGTCGAGGGACAGAAGAACCGGCCGACGATTCTGGAACTGAACTACGCGCCGAACAACGCGAATTACGATCCCGCGCAACCGCTCTCCCACGCGCATGCCGCGATAGATACGCTCTATCGCTGGGAGGCCGCCGACTTCAACTCGATGGAGCGGAGCACGATTGCCGGCACCCTCCGCCGCATGGCTGAGGCGGCTCCGGCGCATCGTTACGGAGTGATCTTCGGAGGTCACGGGCTCGGCTGGCTCCCCGCAGAATCGACCGCTCCGTATGCGGTGCACGACTCTGCCGCCGACCCTTGGACACCCCTGCCGGACGCACTGCCCACCCGCTGGCTCGGCGATCCCAGAAAACGCGCCTCCATTCCCGACCTGGGCGAGGCGCTGCGCGAGACGGGCCTGCGGTTCGAATACCTGATCTTCGATGCCTGCTTCATGTCGTCGGTCGAGGCGCTCTACGAGCTGCGGGAGAGCTGCCGCTACATCGTCGCCTCGCCCTGCGAGATCATGGCCAGCGGCTTCGCCTACGACGAAATACTGCCCGACCTGCTCTGCGACGGAGGCCGCAGCTACGACCTGCCGCGGGTCTGCCGCGACTACTACGACTACTACGCCAACCGGGCGCAAACCCCCTCGGGCTGCATCGCCCTGACCGACACGAGCGAACTGGAGGCTTTGGCAGCGATCGTCCGGGAGATCGAAACCCGGGCGGCACGCCCCTGCGATCCGGCACCGCTGCAAACCTACGAGGGGTTAGCGGACCACGTTTTCTTCGATCTGGGCGACTACATCGCAGCCGTCTGCGACGATGCGGCCCTGCTCGCCGAGTTCGAGCGGCAGATGGCACGGACCTTCCCCGAAGAGTCCCGCCGCCACACCCCGTCGTTCTACTCGGCCTACGGGCGGGGAAGCGATCCGCAGGGCATGCACCCGATACGGAGCTACTCGGGTGTGACGACCAGCGCCCCCTGCGCCCGCTTCGCCGCCGAATGGCAGCAGACTGCCTGGTACCGGACGACGCACTGAGCAGTGCGGGAGGGCCTCCGGAAGCGGTCCCGGAGAGGATGGAAATCCGGAGGATACGGCAGCACCCGCACTTGGTCCGCCCCGCCGCCCCATCAAAACGACAGCCCCGGAACTCTCGGTTGAGAGTCCCGGGGCTGTTTTTCCGTTCCTTCCGTCGCAACGGGCCGGAAAGACCCCGCTACTACCGTACCCGCAGTTTGCGGCCGATGCGGAGCGTCGTGGTCGAAGAGATTCCGTTGAGCGAGCAGATGCGCGAGACGGTGGTGCCGTACTTGCGGGCAATGGCTCCCAGCGTGTCGCCCGAGCGGATCGTATGGTAAGCGATCGCAGCTTTCGCAGCCGCCTCCTTCTTGTCGTCGGCATCGTTGGCCTCCTCGTCCGAAAAATCCTGCGCGGCGCTCGACCGGATGTCGAAGAACGACTTCTTGAGCAGGAAGGTCTGGCGGCGCAGCAGCCCCGTCTCGAAGTCGATCAGCCGCTCGGGGTCGAACGACTGGCCGAAATAGCGGGTCTCGAAGTGGAGGTGCGGCCCCGTGCTGCGCCCCGTAGAGCCGCCGTAGCCGATGATCTGTCCCGCCTCGACCCATTCGTCGGGCTGCACGAGCCGCTCGGAGAGGTGGCCGTAATAGGTTTCCAGTCCGTTGTCATGGCGCAGGATGATCAGGTTGCCGTAGCCGCCCGTATTGTACTGCGAGATGCGCACCCGTCCGTCGAAAGTCGCATAGACGGGATCGCCCGTCTTCAGGGGCAGATCGACTCCCTGATGCTGCCGGCCGCGGCGCACGCCGTATTTCGACCGCACGGAGGCCCTGTAGGGATAGTGGTAGCGCTTGAGCGAATCGACCAGATCGATGGCCACCGACGCAGGCAGCGACGAGAGGGCGACCTCCCGATAGGGAAACAGCGAGGAGGTGTCCCAGTAGCCGGTATAAACGGCGCTGTCGCGCACATACGCCCGGTCGCGGACATATTTCCAGGAGTTGTCGTTGAAAATAACGATCCGCACCGCCTCGTTGATCGTCGGAAGCGTGTCGAGCGCGATGACCCCGTTGGTATCGGCAATCGGAGCGACGGGCTGCACGGGAGTCTCTGCGACGGGAGCAGCGGATGCGGACTCCTCCGCCTGCTGCGTTTCGAGCGTCTCGACCTGCCGCTGCAACTCGTCGATGAGCTGGCGGATCTGTTCGATGTTCCGCGAGGGAGGCGGAGTCTGGGCCGCCGCCGCGCCGATGCCGAGCAGCAGGGCCGACGCAAGTAAAATTCTGATTTTCATAAATTTCCTCAATAGCTATTCTTAAGCAACTCTTCGGCGGCTTCGAGCGCCGCATAGAACTCCTCGCCGAAACGGCGGACAATCGCCTCCTTCAATGTCTTATAGACCGGAATGCCGAGTCGCTTGCCGCAGCGGCGCGCATCGCGGCAGACCTCCCAGCGGTGGTAGTTCAGCCCGATCGTCCCGTTGGAGAAGCTGGCCAGCCGGATCGGATAGAGATGACACGAAATCGGCTTGCGGAAATCGGTCTCCCCGGCACGGAATGCCTTCTCGATCGCACAGAGCGTCACGCCGTTCTCCTGGTAGGAGTAGGCGCATTCCGCACCGCCGACCAGCGGAGTGGTCCAGTCGCCCTCCTCGTCGAGCAGGGCGAATCCCTGCGCCTCGACGGCACGAATGCCCTCCGGAGTCATGTAGGGTTTGTAACGGGGATACTCCCGAGCGAGGATTCCGCACTCCTCCTCGTCGAGAGGCGCTCCGGCGTTGCCCTCGACGCAGCAGATTCCCTTGCAGGCATCCAGATCGCAGCAGAAACGCTCCCGCAGCAGGTCGGCGCTGACGATCTTACCGTCGATCTCGATCATAGGTATCCTCGATTATCAGGTCATACAGTTCGCCGAGCGTCATCCCCATCTCGCGCACCTGCTTGGGAACGATACTGCCGCCGCTCATTCCGGGGATCGAGTTCAGCTCGATCATGCAGGGCTTGCCCTCGGGCGTGACG
>JAIEHQ010000156.1 GCA_029065825.1 Alistipes sp. | reverse complement strand
AATTGTTGCGCGAGTTGGGTTGCGAGGTTGTCGAACTCAACTGCGAGCCGACGGGCGAATTCGCCCACAACCCCGAACCGCTGCCGGAGAACCTGACGGAAATAGCCGAAGCGATCGTCCGCGAGAAAGCCGACCTGGGCGTGGTGGTCGATCCCGACGTGGACCGCCTGGCGCTGGTGTGCGAGGACGGCTCGATGTTCGGCGAGGAATACACGCTGGTCGCCGTCGCCGACTACGTGCTCTCCCGCAAGCCGGGCGACACGGTCTCCAATCTCAGCTCCTCGCGCGCCCTGCGCGACGTGACCGAAGCGCGCGGCGGCCGCTATTTCGCCTCGGCCGTCGGCGAAGTGAACGTAGTGGCCAAGATGAAGGAGGCCGGGGCCGTCATCGGCGGCGAAGGCAACGGCGGAGTGATCTACCCCGAACTGCACTACGGCCGCGACGCGCTGGTCGGCGCGGCGCTCTTCCTGACCTACCTGGCCGAGCGGGGGCTGTCGATGACCGAACTGCGCAAGACCTATCCGGCCTACTTCGCCTCGAAGAACAAGATCGCCCTCACGCCGGCCATCGACGTGGACAAGGTGCTGCTGGCGGTCAAGACGAAATACGCCTGCGAACGGATCGACGACACCGACGGCGTGAAGATCGACTTCGCGACAAGCTGGGTCCACCTGCGCAAATCGAACACCGAGCCGATCATCCGCGTCTATACCGAAGCGAAGTCGCCGGCCGAGGCCGAAGCACTGGCCCAGCGCTTCATCGAAGAGATCGAAACGATATGCAACCTGTAAAAAAACATACACGATTATGGAAAAAGCACTGAATTATATCGAGAACAACAAGGAGCGCTTCCTGAGCGAGCTGTTCGAGCTGCTGCGCATCCCTTCCGTCAGCGCCCAGTCGGAGCACAAGCCCGACATGAAGACATGCGCCGAATGGCTGGCCGCGGCACTCGTCAAGGCCGGAGCCGACCACGCCGAAGTGATGCCGACGGAGGGCAATCCGGTGGTTTTCGCCGAGCGGATCATCGACCCGAACGCCAAGACGGTCATGGTTTACGGCCACTACGACGTGATGCCGGTCGATCCGGTCGATGAATGGCACACCTCGCCCTTCGAACCGGAGATTCGCGACGGCCGCATCTGGTGCCGCGGCGCGGACGACGACAAGGGACAGCTCTTCATGCACGCCAAGGCTTTCGAGGCGATGTGCGCGACGGATACGCTCCCCTGCAACGTCAAGTTCCTGCTCGAAGGCGAGGAGGAGATCGGCTCGCCGAGCCTCTATAAATTCTGCGCCGACAACAAGGAGATGCTCCGGGCCGACATCATCCTGGTGTCGGACACCTCGATGATCTCGATGGAGACTCCCTCGATTACGGTCGGCCTGCGCGGCCTGACCTACATGGAGGTCGAAGTGACGGGTCCCGACAAGGACCTCCACTCGGGACTCTTCGGCGGCGCGGTGGCCAATCCGGCCAATGTGCTCACGCGTCTGGTTGCATCGCTCATCGACGAGCGGGGACACGTGACGATCCCCGGCTTCTACGACGACGTGCGGATCCTGAGCGACGAGGAGCGGCGCGCCTTCAACGAGACTCCGTTCGACGAGGAGGCCTACAAGCGGTCGCTCGACATTGACGAGGTAGCCGGAGAAGAGGGCTTCACGACCATCGAGCGCACGGGCATCCGCCCCTCGCTCGACGTGAACGGCATCTGGGGCGGCTACACCGAGGAGGGCACCAAGACGGTAATCCCCTCGAAAGCGTCGGCCAAGATCTCGATGCGTCTGGTTCCCGATCAGGACTACAAGAAGATCGGCGAACTGTTCGAGCGCCACTTCCGCGCCATCGCACCGAAAAGCGTGAAGGTCAGCGTCAAATTCCTGCACGGCGGCATTCCCTACGTGGCCCCCACCGACATGCCGGCCTACAAAGCCGCAGAAAAAGCGATCGTCGCCTCGTTCGGCAAAACGCCCATCCCCTTCTACTCGGGCGGCTCGATTCCGATTATCAGCGGATTCGAACAGATCCTCGGCATCAAGTCGCTGCTCATCGGCTTCGGACTGGCGGAGGATGCCATCCACTCGCCCAACGAGAGCTACGGCCTGAACCAGTTCTACAAGGGACTGGAGACTATTCCGCTGTTCTACAAATATTTCGCGGAGAAATAATCCTTCTCCCGAAAACCCTTCAGGGCGCGCTCCGAATCCTCGGGCGCGCCTTTTTTGCCGGTAACCTTTTCATAATTGAGAAAATAGCCGTACATTTGTTTTTTCAAAAGACAAAAACAACGAAATCGTATAAAAAATATGTGCGGAATAGTCGGTTATGTGGGTAAACGTCAGGCTTATCCCATCCTAATCCAAGGATTGCACCGGTTGGAATACCGGGGCTACGACAGTGCCGGTCTCGCATTGGTAAACGGCCGGGGCAAACTGAA
>JAIEHQ010000155.1 GCA_029065825.1 Alistipes sp. | reverse complement strand
GTTGAAGCGGGCGAAGAAGCCCCGGTCGGCCTTCGCACGGGGCCGCAGCAGCAGGGCGCAGAGGGCCGGGGAGAGGGTAAGCGCATTGAGCGAGGAGATGCAGACCGCCACGGCGATCGAGATCGAGAACTGGCGGAAGAGCAGTCCCGTGATGCTGCCCATGAGGGAAACGGGGATGAATACGGCCAGCAGCACCACCGTCGTGGCGATGACCGGCGGGGTTACGCTGCGCATCGCCTCGGCCGTCGCCTGCCGGGGCGGCATGCCCCGCTCGATGTTTACCTGCACCGCCTCGACCACCACGATCGCGTCATCGACCACCAGACCGATGGCCAGCACCATGCCCAGCAGCGAGATGATGTTGATCGAGAAGCCGAAGAGCGGGAACAGCGCGAAGGACCCGACGATCGAGACGGGGATGGCCAGCAGCGGGATGAGCGTGGCGCGCCAGTCCTGCAGGAAGAGGTAGATGATAGCGACCACGAGCGCCAGGGCGATCAGGAGCGTGAGGAAGATCTCCCGCACGCCGGCCCTGATTCCTGTGGTGGCATCGACCATCGAGGTGTAGGATATGCCGTCGGGAAAGCGTTCGCTCAGACGGGCCATCTCCGCCTCGACCTGCCCGCCGACGGCCACGGCATTGCTCCCGGGCTGCTGATAGACGACGATCAGCGCGGTGGGGTTGTCGCCGAAGAGCGACTCCACGCCGTACTGCCGGCTTCCCAGCGCGACGGTGGCGATGTCGCTCAGGCGCACCTGTTCGCCCGAGGGGGAGGCCTTGACGATGATCTGGCCGAACTGTTCGGCATCGTAGATCTGGGGCGGCATGGTAACGGTGTAGGTGTGGACCGTCTGTCCGTCGGAGGGTTCGCCGCCGAATTTGCCGGCCGGGAAGATGCCGCCCTGGGCTTCGACGGCGGCGAACACCTCGTCGAGTGATATTCTGTAGTAGTCCAGCAGATCGGGTTTGAGCCAGATGCGCATGGCGTATTCGCCCGCGCCCATGATGTTTACCTTGCCCACGCCGTCGATCTTGAGCAGCTCGTTCTGGATGTTGATGTAGGCGTAGTTGGACAGAAAGTCGCCGCTGTACCGGCCGTCGCCGGTCAGGGCATAGACGATCAGGAACCCCGTCATGGTCTTGCGTGTGGTCACGCCCTGTTGGATGACCGGCGCGGGGAGCTGCGACAGCACCGTCGAGACGTTGTTCTGCGTGAAGATGGCGTTCATGTCGGGGTCGCTGCCGATGTCGAAGGTGATCTGCATGTTCATCGAACCGTCGTTGGCGCTGGTCGTCTGCATGTAGAGCATGTCGCTCACTCCCATCACGCTCTGGGCGAGGGGCGTGGCGACGGCGTTGTTTACCGTTTCGGCATCCGCTCCGAGGTAGGATGCCGAGACTTCGACCACCGGAGGCGTGATGTCGGGATATTGTTCGATCGGCAGGTCGGAGAGCGAGACGATGCCGGCGAGTACGATGGCCGCCGCCAGGGCGATGGCGAATACGGGCCTTCTGATGAAAAAGTTTCCCATGATCGGTCGGGGCTGGTTAGTTCTTCGATGCGTCGGAAGGGATTACGCGCATCCCCTCCCTGAGTTTCTGTATTCCCGTCACGGCCACCCGTTCGCCGGGGCGCAGCCCCGATTCGACGGCCCACATGCCGCCGAAGGTCTCGCCGGGCGTGATGCGCCGGTATTCGGCCGTGCTGTCCGCGCGGATGACCCACACCGACGAGGCGTCGAGGATCTGGCTCACGCTCTGCTGGGGCACCAGCACGCGGGGGCGTTTCGCCCCGAGGTTGGCTTCGATGCGTGCGAACTGTCCGGCCTTGAGGCGGTAGGCGGGGTTCGGGAAGCGGACGATGAGCACGATGGTGCCCGTCGCGGTCGATACGGCGGTGCGTGTGTAGTCGTATTTTCCGGCCAGCTGGTAGCGTGTGCCGTCGTCCTCGTAGAGTACGATGTCGGAGAGCAGCCCCGCGTTGTCGTAGATCATCTCCCGGTCGCCGTCCAGGGCGAGGAACTGAGCCATCGGGATGGCGATCGAGACCGTTACCGTGTCGATGTTCATGATCGTGGTCAGGGTGGGGATCTGGGTCCCGGGACCGACCAGATCGCCCGTCCCGGCGTTCGACGACTCGATGATGCCGTCGATCGGGGAGTATATTTTGGTGTAGCTCAGGTTGAGGCCGGCGTTGCGCACGGCCTGTTCTGCGGCCTTCACGTCGGCGCGTGCGGCGGCGTAGCGGGCGGTGTACTGGTCGAGCTGGGCGGCGCTGATGGCGTTGATTCCGGCCAGCGGCACCGCCCGGTCGTAGTTGTTCTTGGCTTCGAGCGCCAGGGCCTTGCTCGACTCCAGGGCGGCCTGCGCCGAGAGCAGTGCCGAGTAATACTCCCGGTTGTCGATCTCGAAGAGCAGCTGCCCTTTGCGCACGGGCATTCCCTTGCGGTAGTGGCGGGCGGCCAGGAAACCGCTGACGCGGGGTTCGATGACCACTTCGCTGTCGCTGCCGATCTCCGAAATGAAGCTGCGGCGCACGTAGAGCGAGTCGGTTCGGGCGGTCGCCATTTCGATCTCCAGCCTTTCGGCGGCATCGGCCGTCGGTTGCCGGTCGCATCCGGTCGCGGCGAGAGCCGCGAGGAGGACGATCGCTGCGGTAAGTGGGTTTTTGTTGCGCATGTCTCTTTTCGTTTTTTTCCGTTCGTATTCTCCGGGGCAACTAATGTGCCTCGACTGAAGATGCGGCCGATTTTTTTTGCGGAAAAAGTCGTCGTGTGCCGCTTTTCCTCCGCCGCGCCTCCCGCGCGTGCGTGGCTGCGGACAGGCCGGGATGCTACGCACGGGCCGATTCTGTTCCGAAACGGCGGGGGTGCCCGGCCTGCTGCGTCCGGTGTTGAAAATAAGCGCTCCGATATTTGGTGCATTCCGCCGGATTGGCTATTTTTGTGATGATGGGAAAAATTATCTGTACGCTCGTTTTCTTCGTGGCGGCGCTTCCGCTGTGGGCCGGAAACCCCTACCGGGTGGCCGACATACCCAACGTGCAGGTCGGGAATCGCTACCGTTTCGTTTCGGATCCCGACGGTCTGCTCGATGCGGCTTCCGTCGCCACGCTCGACTCCCTCTGTTATGGGCTGCGCCACAAGGGGCTGGCGCAGGTCGCCGTCGTGGCGGTCGGGGATGTCGCCGGGGATGACCTCTTCGATTTCGCCTACCGCCTCTTCTCCGCTTGGGGTGTCGGCCGGGCCGATTCGGACAACGGGTTGGGGATTTTGCTCGCAGTCGATCGGCGGGAGGTGCGGTTCCTGACGGGACCGGGACTCGAAGGGGTGCTGCCCGATGCGCTCTGCAAGAGGATTCAGGCGACCCGGATGCTTCCCTGCTTCCGGGAGGGGGACTACGGTGCCGGTCTGGTCGCGGGCGTGCGAGCCGTCGCCTCGGTGCTGGAGGGGAGCGAACTCGACCTGGGGGCGAACGACGACTATGCCGGCGAAGAGCTTCCCCTCGGACGTGTTTTGCTGCTCGTCTTCGGTGCGCTCGCCGTACTGCTGGCACTCGTGACGCTCCTCTACCTGCATTCGGTCCGCTGCCCCCGCTGCCGGGCCTACGCTCTGGTGCAGCAGGAGCGCCGGCTGGTCTCCCACACCGAATATTACGATCTCTACGAATACCTCTATCGCTGCCGCCGCTGCGGCCATACGGTGCGCCGCCGTTCGAAGAGCGCCCGTGACGATCAGGGGGGCGGCCACCTCAATGGCGGCGGCGGAATGTGGGTCGGCGGATTCGGCGGAGGCCGCGCCTCGGGCGGCGGTTTCGGCGGAGGATTCGGGGGCGGCAGCTTCGGCGGAGGCGGTGCCGGCTCGAAGTGGTAGGGCGCTCCGGCGTATCTTAGGAAACTCAACTTTTAAAACCCAAATAATGATGAAGAAAATCTTTTGGATCGTTGCGGTCGTGCTCGTGGTGCTGCTTTTCAGCGGCTCCTGCACGGCTTACAACAGAATGGTGACGGGCGAGGAGGCGGTCGATACCGCCTGGGCCGATGTCGAGGCGCAGTACCAGCGCCGGGCGGATCTGATCCCCAACCTGGTAAACGTCGTCAAGGGCTATGCGGCCCACGAGCGGGAGACGCTGGAGGAGGTAATCGAGGCCCGCAGCCGGGCAACGGCCGTCCGAATCGACGCGGCGGACCTTACTCCCGAGAACATCGCCCGCTTCCAGCAGGCGCAGCAGCAGGTCGGCTCGGCGCTCGGACGGCTGATCGCCGTCGCGGAGCAGTATCCCGACCTGAAGGCGAGCCGTAATTTCATGGAGCTGCAGGTGCAGCTGGAGGGGACGGAGAACCGCATAGCGGTGGCCCGCAGCCGCTTCAACGAGGCTACGCGCGCGTTCAATATTTCGATCCGCCGCTTCCCCGCCAACCTGCTCGCGGGGATCTTCGGATTCGATCAGAAATCCTATTTCGCGGCCGACGAGGGGGCGCTGCAGGCTCCCGAGGTCGTTTTCTGACCCGAACCGGCCGGACCGGACGTTTTGCGGGCGGCGATCCTTGCGGGGGTTGCCGCCCGTTCGGTCGCAGGGGGTTGGGTCGTGTGCCGTGCGGCCTCCGCATCTTGAAAAAATTGGAACGGTGCGGATGCTAACCCGATAAATTTTCCTATTTTTGCAGGGGCGAATCCTGTGTTGGCAGGTGTTCCCTCTAATTCCGCAGTTGGCATGCTAAGCTCTCTTTTCTACCTTTTTCTGATAGCGCTCTGTACGTTGTTCCTGCTTCTCTCGGCCGTAGCGCTGTGCCTTACCTGGCCTTTCGACAAGCCCCGCCGTGCGGTGCACGAGCTCTCGCGGGTGCTGGTCCGCATCTTCTACGGAGTGCCCCCGCTGTGGCGGCACCGGGTGGAGGGGCTGGAGCATGTGGAGCGCGGCAAGCCCTATGTGATCGTACTCAACCACCAGGCGATGATCGATATTCCGACGCTCTACTTCGTGCCGCTCAACTTCCGCTGGGTCTCCAAGCGGGAGGTCTTCAGGATCCCGTTCTTCGGACAGTTCCTGCTGCTGCACGGCGATATCTGCATCGACCGCGGGCGGGCTTCGGCCGCCATGGAACAGGTGATCCGCGACGGCCGGCGGTGGCTTTCGCGCGGGGTGTCGGTGGCGATCTTCCCCGAAGGGACCCGCTCGCGCGACGGCGAGATCCACCGCTTCAAGGCCGGGGCCTTTACCCTGGCGCGCGAGGCCGGTGCGGCGATCCTGCCGGTGGTGCTCGACGGAACGAGGGAGGTAATCCGCCCCAATTTCCTTTTCAACTGGCGCAGCCGGCTCACGGTGCGGGTGCTGCCGCCGGTGAATGCCGCGCGCGTCGCTGCGGCCGATCCGAAGGAGCTGATGGAGCAGGTGCGGGCCGACATGTGCGCGGCTTTGGCCGAAATCAGAAACGAACGGTAGCGAATTTTTATGGCAGAGATGATAAATACGGCGAACGAATACGGCGACGATGCCATCGTGACCCTTTCGCCGAGGGAGCATATCCGGCTGCGTCCGGGCATGTATATCGGCAAGCTGGGCGACGGCTCCCAGGCCGACGACGGTATCTACGTGCTCATCAAGGAGGTGGTGGATAACTCGGTCGATGAGTTCATTATGGGTGCCGGCCGCCAGATCGACATTACCGTCGAGGACGACGTGGTCACGGTGCGCGACTACGGACGCGGCATTCCGCTCAAGTCGCTCGCGGCGGCCGTCAGCGAGATGAACACCGGCGGCAAGTACGGCGGCACGGCCTTCAAGAAGACGGTCGGCCTGAACGGTGTCGGCGTGAAGGCGGTCAATATGCTTTCGAGCGAGTTCACGGCCCGCTCGGTGCGCGACGGCGAGGCGCGGACCGTGACTTTCGCTCAGGGTCTTGAGCAGAGCGACCGCTGGGAGAGCGGCGTGGAGGAGAAGAACGGCACGCTCATCCGCTTCCGGGTCGATCGCGAGGTGTTCGGTCCCTACGCCTACAATCCGGAGTATGTCGAGCAGATGGTGCGCAACTACACCTGCCTCAACATGGGGCTTACGTTCCGGTTGAACGGCAAGAGCTACGTCTCGAAGAACGGACTGCTCGATCTGCTCGCCGAGAACATGACCGAGGAGCCGCTCTATCCGCCGATCCGGCTGACGGGCACCGACATCGAGGTGGCCATCGCGCACGGCACGGGCTACGGCGAGAGCTACTATTCGTTCGTGAACGGTCAGTACACCTCGCAGGGCGGCACGCACCAGGCGGCCTTCCGCGAGGCCATTGCCAAAACGATCAAGGAGTTTTTCCATAAGGATTACGATCCGTCGGACATCCGCACCTCGATCATCGCCGCCGTCTCGGTGCGCGTGACCGATCCGGTGTTCGAGTCGCAGACCAAGATCAAGCTCGGATCGAAGGAGATCGAGCCGGGCGTGCCGCTGCGCAACTTCATCATCGACTTCCTGGGCAAGCACCTGGACGACTACCTGCACAAGCACCCGGAGACGGCCCAGATCCTCCAGCGGAAGATCGTTGAGAACGAGAAGGAGCGCAAGGCGATCTCGGGAATACAGAAAAAGGCGCGCGAGACGGCCAAGAAGGTGTCGCTCAACAACAAGAAGCTGCGCGACTGCAAGATCCACCTGACCGACCGGAACGAGCTGGCCGAGCAGTCGATGATCTTCATCACGGAGGGAAACTCCGCCTCGGGTTCCATTACCAAGAGCCGCGACGTGCGCACGCAGGCAGTCTTTTCGCTGCGGGGCAAGCCGCTCAACAGCTTCGGACTGACCAAGAAGATCGTCTATGAGAACGAGGAGTTCAATCTGCTGCAGGCGGCCCTCAACATCGAGGAGGACATGGACAACCTCCGCTACAACAAGGTGGTCATCGCCACCGATGCCGATGTCGATGGCATGCACATCAGGCTGCTGCTGCTGACCTTCTTCCTGCAGTTCTTCCCCGACGTGATCCGGGGCGGCCACCTCTTCGTGCTGCAGACGCCGCTGTTCCGCGTGCGCAACAAGAAGGAGACCCACTACTGCTATTCGGAGGAGGAGAAGAACCGGGCGATCGTCCGCTGCGGCAGCAGCGCCGAGATCACGCGGTTCAAAGGTCTGGGCGAGATTTCGCCCGATGAGTTCCGGGAGTTCATCGGCGAGGGGATGCGGCTGGACAAGGTGCGTCTCACGAAGGACGACCCGATCCACGACATGCTGGAGTTTTACATGGGAAAAAATACCAACGAACGGCAGGGATTCATCATCGACAACCTGCGCGTCGAGGAGGATCTGATCGAGGGCGACCTGGCGATCGGATGAAAATAACGAGCGATTTATGAGCGAGGAGATGGAAGACAAGAGGCCGGTGGAGGAGTCCCCGGCCGAAGAGGCGCGGAAGGTCCGTGCGGAGGAGTCCCCGGCCGAAAGGGGGCGCTACGACCGCCTGCTGACCGACGAGGGCGGGGTGCGCAAGCTGACGGGAATGTACCGCAACTGGTTCCTCGACTACGCTTCGTACGTGATACTGGAGCGTGCCGTGCCGCACGTGCAGGACGGTCTGAAGCCGGTGCAGCGGCGCATTCTGCACGCGATGAAGTCGGTCGATGACGGGCGCTACAACAAGGTGGCCAACATCGTGGGCCAGACCATGCAGTACCACCCGCACGGCGATGCCTCGATCAAGGATGCGCTCGTGCAGCTGGGGCAGAAGGATCTGCTGATCGACTGCCAGGGCAACTGGGGCAATATCCTCACGGGCGACGACGCGGCGGCCGGCCGTTACATCGAGGCGCGTCTTTCGAAGTTCGCGCTGGAGGTGGTCTTCAACAGGAAGACCACCGAGTGGATGCGCTCCTACGACGGACGCAACGAGGAGCCGGTGACGTTGCCCGTGAAGTTCCCGCTGCTGCTGGCCCAGGGTGCCGACGGCATCGCCGTCGGCCTGGCCTCGAAGATCCTGCCCCACAACTTCCTGGAGCTTATCGACGCGGCGGTCGCCCACCTCGAGGGGCGGGAGTTCGTGCTCTATCCCGACTTCCCGACCGGCGGTCTGATCGACGTGAGCCGCTATAACGACGGCCTGCGCGGCGGTGCCGTCAAGGTGAGGGCCCGCATTTCGAAGATCGACAAGCGGACGCTGGCCATTACCGAGATCCCTTACGGCACGACCACCGAATCGATCAAGGAGTCGATCGTGAAGGCCAACGAGAAGGGGAAGATCAAAATCCGCAAGGTCGATGACAATACGGCCGACAAGGTGGAGATCGTGATCCAGGTATCGCCCGACGAATCTTCCGACAAGACCATCGACGCGCTCTACGCCTTTACCGACTGCGAGGTGTCGATCGCCCCCAACTCCTGCGTGATCTGGGAAGAGAAGCCCCATTTCCTGGGCGTGAGCGAGATCCTGCGCCGCTCGGCCGAACACACCCGCGAACTGCTCGGTCTGGAACTGGAGATCCGCCTCGGCGAGCTGAACGAGGCGTGGCATGCGGCCTCCCTGGAGCGGATCTTCATCGTCAATAAACTTTATCAGCTGATCGAGGGGTGCCGCACGCGCGAGGCCGCATACGAGGCCGTCGGCAAGGGGCTGGAGCCGTTTATCGGCTGCCTGCGCCGGGCCGTCACTCCGGAGGACATCCAGCGTCTTACCGAACTGCGCTTCATCCGCATCTCGCGCTACGACACGGAGAAGTCCGACAACGAGATCCGGCAGATCGAACAGCAGATCGCCGAAACGCAGCATCATCTGGCCCATCTGACCGAATATGCGGTGGCCTATTACCGCCGCATCCGCGAAAAATACGGCGCGGGACGCGAGCGCCGCTCCGAGCTGCGGGAGTTCGACTCGATCGAGGCGACGAAGGTCGCCGTGACCAACGCCAAGCTCTACGTCGATCGGGCGGAGGGCTTCTTCGGCATCGGCAAGTCGATGAAGGATGCCGAACTGGTGTGCGA